>NZ_CANQLZ010000028.1 GCF_947624825.1 uncultured Acinetobacter sp. | reverse complement strand
AGTGGTAATAAACCGCCTGTTAAGCCGCCTAATAAGCCATTGGCTAAATCAAGTGATAATAGACCGTTGGTTAAACCGCCAACTAAATCCGTAACTAAATCAAGCGACAATAAGCCACCTGTTAAACCACCCAGAAGATTAGTCACGAGGTCAAGTGGTAATAAACCGCCTGTTAAGCCGCCTAATAAGCCATTGGCTAAATCTAAAGACAACAAACCTTGCGTTAAGCTTTCAACCAAATTACCCAATACATCTAAAGATAAAATTCCGCCATTTACACCACCAAGTAAATTACCAACAAAATCAAGTGATAAAATACCGTTGCCTAAGCCATCAAGCAAATGGTTAAGCACACCCAAAGAGAGTAAGCCACTCGTTAAACCGCCGAGCAAGTCTGTGACTAGATTTATAGGCAGATCACCACCTGTTAAACCTTGCAATAATTTAACCAATAAATTGTTGGCAAAGACTGCATCTGCCAAAGTATCTACCACATCAGTCGTTGCATCAACCAAACCATCTACAGTTTGTGTTACTCCGCCTACTAACTGATTCACTCCATCTAAAGATACGCCTAGCAGTCCACCTAAAGCATGTGTTAGACCACCTACCAATGTATCTACTGCATCAGTTAGATTATCTACAACATTATCTACTGTATTGGTCAGCGTCTTAACTGTCTGATTAAGCGAGGTTAAACCCAATCCGCTAAAGATATTAGTCACCAACTCACCTGGTATTTGGCCTGCAGTAACCTGGTCAAATAAAT
Source organism: uncultured Acinetobacter sp. (assembly GCF_947624825.1). Classification (GTDB taxonomy): domain Bacteria; phylum Pseudomonadota; class Gammaproteobacteria; order Pseudomonadales; family Moraxellaceae; genus Acinetobacter. The sequence continues at coordinate 35,889 of NZ_CANQLZ010000028.1, read as the reverse complement.
TAGTTGCAAGTGGTGCAGAAAGTTTGCCTGAATCAATTCCGTTTACAATACCTTGCGCAAAGGTGACAGAGATCGCACCAGCTTTCAGCTGCTGTGCCAAATCAGTTGCAAAAGGTGCGCTCAGCTTTCCACTATTGAGGGCAGAAACTGCAACATCAACTGTAGATTTTTCTAAACCTAGCTGTGTAAATTGTGTTTTAAGATCATTAATCGGATCATTCTTTGAAGATGAACTACCGCTGAGGGCTTGTACTGTATTACTTAACACATACGATAGTGGTTGAGTAAGTAGTCCTAGAATTTTGATAATCATGGTTGCACCCTTGGTTATAGCTTTAAAATTGGTTTGTTATGAAGTAGCAGTGAAAAGTCTTGCTAGATGATTTATTGCAATCCTTTTGGTTTCTTGATTTTACAAAAATATTTAATAATTCTAATATCATTTTGTATTAAATTTATTAAATGCGCTACTAAATTCACTTGCAAACCGAACTACTTTAGACTCGTCATATTGCATTAAGATGATAATGCTAAAAAAATATTAATATATTTCAACAATATAAAAATATATAAAATTGTAATTCTTTTTCATGTCTAGACGACTTGTATTAACATTACATGTACATAGAACGCATATATAAATGTATTACATTGTTACTATTTATTAAATAAACTAATAAATAAAAAACCAACCATTTTAGTCAACTTGTATTGAATTTGGTGGAAATTGGGTGAATTTTGTATTTAAAACACATAACATAATTGATTTTTAAACTAGCCTTCTAAGAATAAAATCTAATAAGTCAACTACAATACACGTTGATGAGCTAAGCTCTCTCTCGGTCGCTTTTAAAGGCTTTTTATGTCCCTTTATGAAGTTTTAATCCATAGATCATTTATGGTTTGTGCCATGATTTTTTGAGCAAAAAAAATACGATCATCAAGAAGATTTTCAAATCATTGTCCAAATTGTCCAAGTAGACACTTCTTTTACGCTTACAAACTATACAGTGAGTTGCAAAATTGCTCACCTTAGTTTTTCCTTCTAAGCTTTTGAGTCATTAGGTTTCAAGTATTGAGGATGCTGATCAGTCAACTAAAGCTGTGTTTTAAATACAAGACATATAAAAGCTAGATCATATGATCGGACCATTTTTAGAACTCACAGTGCAATACTATTGAGTGTGTTTAGGCCTTTTGAAACTTTACATGATGTTTTAACAGCTCAATCTATCATTTCTTCAACCTCCACAAATACATGTAAACCAGTTTCCGGTTGGTTAAAATCAAAACCTTTAGTTTGGTCAAAGCATTTTAATAAGTTTGTCATTGTATTAGACATATACATACAGCTAAATTGGGGGTTTAGATCATATAAATAATTATTTAAGATATTGATATTTAATAAATTTAATTTTTTAGCTCTAAAGTGGAGTTTAGATGTAATCTGATAAATCAAGGCATGCGCTTAGACGTCTTTTGAATTTGGTTATGGCTTTTTTTTCTAAATATTTTTTTTGCTATTTTGTGCATAAATCAGCATTTCTAGCAGCATAGTATTCTCGTTACAGTGTTGGCATTAGATAAAGGAATGCCATATGACAAGTTTATATTCACCAGTGAAACGCCTCCACAGTAATCAAGATGCCCTGAATGCTGCCTACCAAGTCGCTGATTTGGCTTTAAGCGGCCGTAATCAACGTGACCAAAATCGCCAACTGCCCGTTGAAGAAATCAATGCCTTTAGTCAAAGGGGCTTAGGTGGCATGCGTATTCCCAAAGCTTTTGGTGGCGCACGTGTTTCTCACAAAACTTTGGCACAGGTATTTCGTATTTTAAATAAGGCTGACTCAAGCCTAGGGCAAATTCCACAAAATCAAATTAGCTTGTTATATCTCATTGAGCTGATGGGAACACAAGCACAACAACAATTTGTGTTTGAGCAAATCTTACAAGGCAAACGTTTAGCCAATGGTGGACCTGAAAAAAACACCAAAGACACTAAAACTTTAACCACAACATTAAGCCTCAAACAGGGTCAATACTTTGTAACAGGTGAAAAATTTTATTCAACTGGTAGTGTATTTGCCGATTGGCTGGCAATTAAAGCATTGCATCCTCAAGGGCATGTGGTTTTAACCTTGGTAGATCGTTATGCCCAAGGCGTAGAAGTTGTTGATGATTGGGATGGTTTTGGGCAAAGAACCACAGCAAGTGGCACAGTCAAACTCAATCAGGTTGCTGTAGATGAAAGCCTTATTTTTGACGAACGTATTTTAACTGAGCAACCCAATTATCGTGGTGCTTATTCACAACTGTTACAAGTTGCAATTGATGTAGGGATAGCCGAAGCAGCTTTTGCAGATATGTTAAGCACAGTACATAAAGCCCGCCCGATTGTTGATAGCGGTGTTGAACAAGCAAGTCTTGAACATTACATCTTGCAAGAGGTTGGACGTGCACAGATTGTGTTAGATGGCGCAATATTGTTGCTTGATCATGCTGCCGATTATTTAGATCAGCTTGAAAGCCTAGCCACTATAAATTTTGAACAAGCAGCACAGGCATCAATTTTAGTGGCAGAAGCTAAAGTCTATGCCAATGATGCAGCCTTACATATTTCTGAAAAATTAATTGAGCTTGGTGGCAGTCGCTCAAGCTTAAGTCAGCATAATTTAGATCAACATTGGCGTAATGCACGCGTACATACCTTACATGATCCTGTACGTTGGAAAATCCATGCGATTGGCAACTATTACTTAAATGGGTCTGCACCTGCACGCCATGCATGGATTTAAGGAGAACAGCATGACCTCATATCAAGCTATAGATACAAAAAAAGTGCATGCACATGTGATTCAATCTGACCAAGAAGCACTTGATATTGCCAAAGCTTTGGCAGCGCAATTTAAACACGGCGCAATTGAACGTGATGCCAAACGCATTTTTCCTTTTGAACAAATAGAAGCTTATAGTCAATCAGGTTTATGGGCGATTACAGTACCTAAAGCCTACGGCGGTGCCCAAGTTTCAAGCTTTACTGTGGCACAAGTAATTGCCTTAATGAGTGGTGTGGATGGTTCTATTGGACAAATTCCACAAAACCATTTTTATGCACTTGAAGTACTGCGTAATACCGGCAGTGAAGCACAAAAGCAAAGACTTTACCAAGAGGTCTTACACGGCGCGCGTTTTGGTAATGCTTTAGCAGAATTTAAACCTAAAAACTCAAGCATTAAACAAACAACATTACAACCTCACCATCAAGGTTTCTTGATTAATGGCGAGAAGTTTTATTGCACAGGTAGCCTTTTTGCACATCGCATCCCCACCTTAGTCAAAGATAAACAGCAGCGTGAGTTTTTGGCATTTATTCCAAGCAACAGTGAAGGTTTATCGTTAATTGATGATTGGAGCGGTTTTGGGCAACGTACCACAGGCAGTGGTACTGTAAAATTTGATCACGTCTATGTTCATCAAGACGATGTGATTGCTTTTGATCAAGCTTTTACGCAACCGACTTTGGTTGGGCCATTTGCACAAATCATGCATGCTGCAATTGAGGTTGGCATTGCACGCGCAGCTTTTGAAGAAACTTTGGTGCGTGTACATCAAGCACGACCATGGATAGATGCTAACGTAGATGCTGCGACACAAGATCCACTCACGATTTATGAGGTGGGTCGTATTGCGGTTGATGTTCGTGCCAGTGAATTGCTGCTGAAACAAGCTAGCGATGCGATTGATGCAGCTTATGCTGCCCCAAATGCTGACAATGTCGCTCAAGCCTCCATACAAGTTGCCAAAGTACGTGCACATAGCTCAGAAACTGCGTTAAAAGCGGCATCAAAATTGATTGAGCTTGCAGGCAGCCGAGGCAGTCAGCGTCAAGATGGCTTAGACCGTTTTTGGCGCAATGCACGCGTACATACCTTACATGATGCCGCACGGTGGAAATATTATTTTATTGGGAAATTTGCTTTAAATGGCACACGTCCACCACGTCGAGGCACTTTGTAATGAAAAAGATTTTACTCAATGCCTTTGATATGAATTGTGTTGGGCACATTAACCATGGTTTATGGACCCATCCACGCGATCAATCACATCGTTTTAACGAGTTGAGCTATTGGACGGATTTAGCCCAAACTTTAGAACAGGGTTTATTTGATGGTTTATTTATTGCCGATATTACCGGCAGCTATGATGTATATCAAAATAGCTTAGATTTAACTTTAAAAGAATCCATTCAACTGCCTAGCCATGACCCAACCACATTGGTGTCCGCTATGGCAGCAGTGACCCAACATTTGGGTTTTGGTATTACTGTTAATTTAAGTTATGAGCAGCCTTATCAGTTGGCACGCCGTTTTGCCAGCCTTGATCATTTAACTCAAGGTCGTATAGGTTGGAATATTGTGACTGGTTATTTAGACAGTGCTGCACGTTTAGTCGGTCAAACTGCACTTACCGAACATGATACGCGTTATGCTCAAGCTGAAGAATTTTTGACGCTTTGCTATAAATTTTGGGAAGGCTCATGGCAAGAAGATGCCCTGCAAAAAGATAAAACGGCGCGAGTTTTTACTGACCCCAGCAAAGTCCATGCAATTTCTCATCACGGCAAATTCTATCAAAGCCAAGGTGTATTTCAAGTTGCGCCCTCCCAACAACGTACTCCGGTACTTTTTCAAGCAGGTGCTTCCAAACGTGGCTTAGATTTTGCCACCCAACATGCAGAAAGTATGTTCATTGGTGCAGATACACCTGAAAAAGTACGCCAACAAGTCGAGCAAATTCGTACATTGGCACACAACCACGGGCGTGATCCTGCACAAATCAAATTATTGGTGGGCATTACAGTCGTCACTGCAAAAACAGATAAGCAAGCACAAGATAAGTTAGCCGAATATCAAGCCTATGCCAGCCCCGAAGCAGGATTGGCGCACTTTTCAAGCTCGGTGGGCATTGATTTATCACGCTATGCCGAAAATGAGGCGATTCCGTACCAAAAAACCAACAGTATTGCATCAGTCAACCAACGCTTTAAAGCGCAAAGCATCAGCATCAACGATTTAAAGCAGCAGCATATATTAGGTGGGCGTTATCCATTGTTTGTGGGTAGTGGTGCCACTGTAGCTGAACAGCTGATCGCTTATCTCGATTACACCGGTATTGACGGTTTTAATTTAACCCGCACGGTGGCTCCTGAATCACACCAAGATTTTATTCGCTATGTGATTCCTGAATTACAAAGTCGTGGACGTTATAAAACTGCATATCAAGACGGTAGCCTACGCCATAAATTGTTAGGACAAGGCGATCGACTGCCTTCAAATCATCCGGTGCATCAATACCGTATTGATCAAAATGTTGTATCACCACCACAATTTACTGCATAAATATTGGAAAATAACATGACGCAAAAAAGCAATAAAAACACCTTGATTGGTATTGGCGTTATTGTCACTGCTGTGATCTTAGGTTTAAGTTTTTGGAATATCAATCAAAAACCCCAACAACAACTCACGATTGGAATTAGTCCATCTTTTGCCAAGCCGCTACAAGTGGCAGCTGATGAGATCAAAGCACAAGGTATTCAAGTCAAATTGGTTGAATTTTCAGATTGGAATACTCCCAATATTACCTTGAATCATGGCGATATCGACGCAAACTTTTTTCAGCATCAACCTTTTTTAGATCATGCTAAACAACAAACAGACTTTAAAATTAAAGCGTTTGCTAAAGGAGCAGCCACGCATGTGGGTCTATATTCTAAAAAATATCAACGTTTTGATGATCTACCGCAAGGTGCGAGTGTGGCAATTCCTAATGACCCAGTCAATCAAGGTCGTGCCTTACTGCTTTTACAACAAGCCGGTTTAATTCAACTTAAACAAGTAGATCACTATTTGTCTAATTTAAATGACATTATTACCAATCCCAAAAATCTGAAATTTATTGAAGTTGAAGGCCCACAAACCGCCCGTGCTATTGATGATGTCGATTTAGCCTTTGGCTATCCACATTATTTACGTATGGCAAAAACCGCCGACCCTGAACAAGCTTTATTATTTGATGACCATAGCAGTGACCGTTATGCCATTTTATTTGCAGTACGTGAAGACTACCAAGACCACGATGATACCTTAGCCAAGTTTGTACACGTCTATCAAAACTCACCGAAGGTAAAAGCTGCACTTGATGCTGAATTTGGCAGCAAACTTTGGTTTGCGGGTTGGAAATAGGAGAACATGGTGTCAAAGATTAAAAATAATAAAATATGGCTATACGGATTGGGACTAGTTGTGGTGATTGCAGCCTTAAGTGGTTATCGTTTTAGCCACTCTACAGCACAAAATCAAGTATTGACCATTGGAATTAGTCCGCCTTATGCCGAGTTATTACAAAGCGTAGCCAATGAAGTTAAATCCAAAGGCATTGAGGTCAAATTGGTAGAATTCTCTGATTGGCATGCTCCAAATGTCGCGGTGCAAAATGGTGATATCGATGCCAATTTCTTTCAGCAAAGTGTATTTTTAGCCAATGCTATACAGCAAAGTGGTTATAACTTAGCAGCTTTTGCCCCGGGTAGTGGTAGCCATGTGGGACTGTATTCTAAAAAATATCAAAGTCTTGATAGCTTGCCCCAAGGCGCGCGCGTGGTGATTCCAAATGATCCTGTGAATTTGGCACGGGCTTTAATTTTGTTACAACGCGCACAACTCATTACTTTAAAACCTATAAAAAATCAGCTGTATACCGTAAACGATATTGGTGAAAATCCAAAGCAATTACAATTTATTGAAGTTGAAGGTCCGCAAACAGCGCATGCCTTACATGATGCTGATTTGGCTTTTGGCTACCCGCACTATTTAAAGCTTGCCAAAGCGGCAGATCCTCAAGATGCCTTGTTTTTAGATCCAATCGACAAGAAATATGCCATCTTGTTTGTGACACGCGTTGATTATGAAGATAAACAACAAAAACTCGCGACCTTTGTCAAAACTTTTCAAAATTCAGTTGAAGTTCGTGCAATTTTAGACCGTGACTTTGGTCAAGGCATGTGGTTTGCAGGTTGGGAATAAGGAAAAATATTATGGTCAGTTTTGGCGCACAGGTGGATTTTGCCCCACCCCACATTAAAATTCGCAATTTAAACAAGTACTATCAAGTACAAGGCCGTCAAGTCCATGCTCTAAAAGACATTCATCTTGATATTCCTCAAGGTAAAATCTTTGGCATTATTGGCAAAAGTGGTGCAGGTAAATCATCGCTCATTCGTACGCTTAACGGCTTAGAGCACATTACATCAGGCAGCATTCATATTGACGAACATAATTTAGCTGAACTCAATCATCAACAACTCATTCAATTACGCCAAAGAATTGGCATGATTTTTCAGCATTTTAATTTAATGTCAGCTAAAAATGTTTGGCAAAATGTGGCGCTACCGCTCAAAATTGCAGGCGTAAATGCCAACGAAATCCAAAGCCGTGTTGATGATGCCTTAAGCTTAGTGGGTTTAACAGACAAAGCTGCACATTATCCCTCACAACTCTCCGGTGGACAAAAACAACGCGTTGGTATTGCCCGTGCCTTGGTTCATCAACCTGAGATTTTACTGTGCGATGAAGCCACCTCAGCACTTGACCCTGAAAGCACTGCCACTGTCTTAGATTTACTCAAACAAATTAATCAAAAATTAAATCTTACTATTGTATTAATTACACACGAAATGCAAGTCATTCGAGAAATTTGCGATGAAGTGGTGGTGATTGATGCAGGCGAGATTGTTGAATCAGGTGCTGTTTGGAGGGTGTTTTCACGTCCACAACAGGCCATTACACAAGAACTGCTTAATTTAGAACAACTGGATTTACCTTTTGATGTGCACTCAGAGTTGCATCCAACCGACACCCATACTGTGCTCAAATTGCGCTATGAAGCCCGCTTAAATCAGCCACATGATTTAAGCCAAATTTTTGCTAGTTTTAATCATCCAGTGCAATTACTACAAAGCCATGTTGATTATATTCAAGGTCATTTGGTGGGCGCATTAGTGATTGGGGTACAACATACCCAACTTGATTTAAGCACTTTAAAATCAACACTTTTACAGCATATTGCAGCAATAGAGGAATTGGGCTATGCACGACCAACTTATTAATCTATTAATCACAGGTACGCTCGATACCTTATTCATGGTTGGTGTGTCAGGGCTATTGGCCTTTTTGATCGGCTTACCCTTGGCAGTTGTCTTAGTGAGTACCTCAGCACACGGTATTTATCCATCACAGCCCATCAATCAAGCCTTAGGTTGGGTGGTCAATATTACCCGTTCTATTCCATTTTTGATTTTAATGGTGGCTTTAATCCCCATCACCCGTTTAATTGTGGGTACAAGCTATGGTGTGTGGGCAGCAGTTGTACCTTTAACTTTAGCAGCCACACCATTTTTTGCCCGTATTGCGGAGGTGAGTTTACGTGAAGTCGATCATGGGTTGATTGAAGCAGCACAAGCGATGGGATGTAATCGTAAACAAATTATTTGGCATGTGTTATTGCCTGAAGCACTACCGGGTATTGTGGCAGGTTTTACTGTGACCTTAGTCACTATGATTAATTCATCAGCAATTGCAGGTGCGATTGGTGCAGGTGGTTTAGGTGACATTGCTTACCGTTATGGTTATCAACGTTTTGATATGCAAATCATGTTTGCAGTCATTGTGGTCTTGGTAATCGTGGTGATGTTTGTGCAAATGATTGGAGATCATCTGGCACAACAATTAGATAAACGTAAGCTGTAAAAATACCCCTCTTTTGAGGGGCTTTTTTACGAAAATAATTGACCAATTTTATAGACCAAAATCATCATCCCTAATGCCGATGCTGATAACACGCTAAATTCAGCAATATTCATCTTTGTTATCCTCCATTGTGGATATTTTATAGTTATTTTGCTTTAAAATTATTATACATAGATCAACAAAAATTTACAAAACATGCATGAATATTCTACATTTTAGATTGAATAAATTAACGATTACAGTTTTATGACTATTCACAACAAATACACACAGTGTTAAATATTTGAATAAAAAGATATAAAAGCACATTAACGAAAAAATAATAAAATATTGATTTAAAATAATTTATTTTATAAAAAATAATTTTTAATTTTTACACCAAGTGCTTGTTTTGATTTTATTACAAATCCTCATACAGCTTATTAATACAAAATAAATTTTATTAAGCGTGCGCAATGCCACACTTTTTAGATGTTGAAAAGTTACTCAGTATGCAAACTAAATTTGAGTTAAAATAGCCAGGCGATATACAGCTATAGTTCGTCGGGAGATGAAAGTAAATGTTTGAATTGGATTTCAAGCTACTGAGTATTTTTTATTATATTTATAAGTTTAAAAGTGTATCTGCTACAGCTGATTATTTAAATTTAAGCCAACCTGCGGTCAGTAATTTACTCAATAAAATTCGTCACCATTATCACGATCCTTTATTTGTACGTATTGGTAATGAAATGGTAGCGACTGAACTTTCCAAACAATTATTTCCCTTGGTCAGTGAAGTGTTGGGTAAACTTGAGGTGATTCAAAATTATACCGTCCAGTTTGACCAACTCAATTCGCAACAGCAATTTACCATTGCCATGACCGATGTGTCACACTTAGTGTTGTTGCCTAAGATTTCTAAATATCTCAAACAACATGCACCTAAAGTTAAACTGAATGTACGTGCCATGACCTCAGAGACCAGTTATCAAATGGCAAATGGTGAGATTGATTTAGCCATGGGTTTTTTACCCCATTTAGAAAATGGTTTTTATCAACAAAAATTATTTGAGCAGCATTATGTGGTCATTTCAGCCAAGAATCATCCGCGCTTAAAAGGCAATAGTTTAAGTATTGAAGAATATTTACAAGAGTCTCATATTGATATTGATGCAGGGATTGGGCATTACCACATCGAAAATGAATTGTTAAAACTTGGCGTGAAACGTGATTTTCTGATGCGTCTACCCAGTTATTTAGGTGTTGGTTTGGTGGTACAAGAAACTGAAGCAATTGCCACAGTTCCTTATTATTTAAGTGAAGTATTACTTGCGCGTGGCAATCTCAAAATTTTACGTGCGCCTATTGATTTTCCAACCTATGCCATTAAACAATATTGGCATTTATCATCACATCATAAAACCAGTCACGAATGGTTAAGAAACATGTGTTACTCTGTTTTAGTTATATAAAAAAATTATTAAATAAAAATTAAAAACTATCAGTATTTAAAAATATAATCTTTATTGTATCAAATACATAGTAGATTTTACGAAGATTTGTTTATTTTTCAAGCCAACATCAGGATGACTTTTTAGATAAAATAACTATGATAGCCAACTTTTATCAGTTAGCTCACTCTCCTGTTTTATGAAGTTTTCATGGTTAAAAGTTGTATTGCTGCTATGTTTTACACTGTATCTTACCGGCTGTATGCAAACGACTCAGTTAAAGTCACAAACACGCCAACAATTTATTCTCATCCCACAACAGCTATGGCACAGTCAGGCAAATCGAGAATATCAACACACGCTAGATCGGTTAAAACAACGAGGAGTGATGGTGTATGACCAACGCTTATCGCATGTTTTAAACCAACTCAAACCGCATACTTATCAGTATCGACCAGAAGCGAGTCATTGGGATTGGCAAATTAATGCGCTGATTAGCTCCCAACTCAATGCGCATGGTTTTGCAGGCGGAAAAGTATTACTACATACCGGTATATATTGGGGCTTAAATTTAACAGAAGATGAATTAGCTTTCGTGATTGCACATGAAATGGCACACGCTGTGCGCGAACATAGTCGTGAACGTTGGACAACTGAACTGTTACTGGGTCCTTTGGCACGTTTAAAAAATAATGGACATTCAACTTCTTGGATTATTGAAAGAGAAGCTGATTTATTAGGACTAGAAATACTCGAATAAGCAGGCTACGACCCATATGCAGCAATTACATTTTGGCAAAAATATCAATATGAAAGCTTACGCCGTTTAGAACATGGTGGAAGTCAGCCTCTTATTTCTCAAGAGTTTCTGGACTATCGTATGCAGGCGATCCAAAATCATTTAACCGCTTTTAATATTTAAAAAATTTATAGAAAACACAATAAAAAAAGGGGCTTTAAGCCCCCTGTTTTCATGTTAATTTTGTTCAAGTAGCACGTTTTCATACATATTGCGTAATTCACGTTTGAGCATTTTTCCAGTGCCACTTAAAGGAATACTCTCCACAAAGATGATACGATCTGGAATCTGCCATTTGGCAATTTTATCTTGATAGTACTTTAATACATCTGCTTCAGTTAGGCTGCTATGGGCAACTTTCATGGCAATCAATACAGGACGTTCATCCCATTTTGGATGCGTTGCAGCAATTGCAGCTGCCATGCTAATCTCAGGATGTCCCATGGCAATGTTTTCAAGTTCAACGGATGAAATCCATTCTCCACCCGATTTAATTAAATCTTTGGAGCGGTCACTAATACACATAAAACCATCTTGGTCTAAAGTGGCAATATCGCCTGTATCTAGCCAACCATCTGATGTCGTGGCTAATTCAGTCTTGGCAAAGTAGCGCTCAATAATCCAATGACCTTTAATTTGCAGATGACCAATAGTGTTACCATCATGCGCCACGCTTTGAGTACCTTGCTCAGCTTGGGTTAAGCGTAAACTCACACCAAAAGGCGGGCGCCCTTGCGAGAGGCGAATTTTGGCACACTCTTCTTCAGGCAAGTGATCATGTTTGGCTTTAAGCTGATTGGCGGTACCGAGTGGACTGGTTTCAGTCATGCCCCATGCGTGAATCGTTTCACAATTAAAGCGCGCTTTAAAAATTTGCATCATGCTTGGTGGACAAGCAGATCCACCAACAATATTACGCTTTAAGCTTTCAAGCTGACTGCCCATTTCAGTTGCAGCTGCCATTAAACCTTGCCAAATGGTTGGTACGCCTAATGCCAAAGTGACTTTAAATTGGTCAATTAACTCAACCAAACTTTTGCCATCTAGTTGTGGTCCGGGGAGCACTAAACTTGTACCCACCGCAGCAGCGGCATAAGGGGTGCCCCATGCATTTACATGAAACATCGGCACGACTGGCATCATGACATCACGCGCCGAGAGATTCATAGAATCTGGTAAGGCAATCGCATAACTGTGTAATACCGTTGAGCGATGGCTATATAAAACACCTTTCGGGTAACCGGTGGTGCCTGAGGTATAACATAAAGAACTTGCTAAATTTTCATCAAAAATAGGCCATTTAAGTAACCCGTCTTGCGCCTCAATTAATTGATCATAAAAATGTACATGCGGCAATTGGGCTTGAATATTGGCATCTACTGCATCTAAACAAATTAGATGACGCACGGTGGGAATTTTATCTTCAACCGCTTTAATTAAAGGTAAAAATGTTTTGTCAAAAATAATGACTTGGTCTTCGGCATCGTTAACAATAAATTCGACTTGTTCAGGAAACAAACGTGGATTAATGGTATGACAGACCAATCCGGTGCCTGAAATGGCATACCATGCCTCTAAATGACGATGATTATTCCATGCAATGGTTGCCACACGTTGCCCTTGAGTTAAGCCTAAAGCACCGAGTGCTTGCGCAAAACGTTTGGCATTGTGAGCAACTTCACCCCATGTGGTGTGGGTGATACTGGTGTCGGTATTTTTGGAGATGATTGCAGTATCGGCATGATAACATTCGGCGTGTTCAATCATGCTGCTGATCAGCAAAGGTTGAAACATCATTTGTCCTAGCATCGCTATGTCCTTTTTGTCATTCATTTGGGCATGTTGTTAACTATTTTTGCCTAAAATGAGGTGTTGGTTATTGTAATTGGCTCAAACAATAGCAAAAATTTCAAAAGAAAACTATGTCTATTTCGTCAAACAAGATACTGTTTTCATTAAATTTAAATATAATTACCCAACATTAAAAGCTTAAAAAATCAGCAGTCTTTTTAAGCACTACAACTCACACAAACAATCTATGTTAAATTTTCACATTATTTTTCTTTATTTCAGTGGACTTTAGCAGCCATTTTGGCTGTGATATACCACTTGATTACGCTATTTATGACTGCATTTGAATTTTCTCCTTGGTTACTAACCGCTTTTGGCTTCTTTTTATGTTTATTATGCCTTTGGGTTTGGCGACACCTCACGCGTTATTTAAAAGTCAAATTTAAACCCTTTAAAAAAGGACAACGTTATTGGTGTAAAGTCATCCATGTCAGTGATGGCGATACCATTACCTGCCAACGTTTCAATTTGCGTCGCTCACAAAGTAAAATGCGCTTAGCCTATATTGATGCTCCAGAATCAAAACAAGCCTATGGCAAAGAATCCACTCAAATTTTACGTGGCTTGATTTTAAAGCGTTGGGTACGCGTAGAGATTACCGACAATGATCGTTATGGACGCCAAGTGGGGGTAATCATTCGCCGTGGCAAAGACATTAATCAAGAATTGGTCAAACGTGGTGCAGCATGGGTCTATGTAGATTATATTCGCGACCCTAAACTAAAAGCGCAATTTTTAGCGTTACAAGATACAGCCAAGCGCAAAAAGCGTGGGCTTTGGCAAGCCTCACGCCCGGTTTATCCAAGCACCTATCGCAAAAACAACTAAATTGCCAACTCTAATGGTGGTTGCAACATTTGATCAACAAATAAAGCGTACTGTAGCACCTCTTCTGAAAGTAGCCCTTCGGTACGTACTAAATCTAAAATGCGCTGTCCAGTTTCGTGTGCAGTTTGCGCCAAACGCGTTGTAGTTTCATAACCTAAATATGGATTAAGTGCGGTAATAATACCAATTGAATTGTCTACGTTGTTACGACATTGCACTGCATTGGCTTGGATGCCTTGAATACACAATTGGTCAAACATCTGCACACTACGTTGTAACACATCTAGTGAATCAAACAGTTTAAATGCAATCAACGGCTCCATAGCATTGAGCTGAAACTGACCTGCATCTGCTGCCAATGTAATGGCTAAATCATTGGCAATCACTTGAAAGGCTGCCATATTCATGGCTTCTGGAATCACAGGATTAACCTTACCCGGCATAATTGAACTTCCCGGTTGGCGTGCTTGTAAATGAATCTCGTTGAGTCCGGCACGAGGTCCACTCGACAACAAACGTATATCGTTGGCGATCTTAGACAGCTTGGTTGCTGTACGTTTTAAGTAACCTGAAACTAAAACAAAATCTCCCATGTCTGAAGTGGCTGCAATTAAATCAGGTGCAGCCTGAATGTTTTTATTAGTGAGCCGACTTAATGCTGCTAAAGCCAATTCTTGATAATGCGCGGGTGCATTAATGCCTGTTCCAATCGCGGTGCCGCCTAAATTCACACGTCCAAGTAATTCAGGTAGGCTTGCCAAAAGTGGTAAATCCTGCTGCAAAATACTGGCAAACGCATGAAATTCTTGACCCAAAGTCATGGGAACCGCATCTTGCAATTGAGTACGTCCCATTTTAAGCACATCATGAAAAGCCAAAGCTTTGGTTTTTAAGCTGTTTACTATCTCAGTTAAACGCAGCTGATAGCGTTCTAGATCACCCAACAAAGCCAAGCGAATCGCAGTTGGGTAAACGTCGTTGGTAGATTGCGACATGTTGACATCATTGTTAGGATGTAAGTATTGATATTGCCCTTTGGCATGTCCCATGTATTCTAAAGCAATATTACAAATCACTTCATTGGCATTCATATTGGTTGAAGTCCCTGCTCCACCTTGCAACATGTCCAATGGAAACTCTTGTAAAAATTGACCTTGCATGAGTTGTTCACAGGCATATTTAATGGCTTGGTATTTAGCTTCGGGCAAGAGCTTTAATTGATAATTTGCTTCAGCAGCAGCCAACTTCACCATTGCAAGTGCTTGAATAAAATAAGGATAACTCGAAAGCTTACTAGAGGTTAAATCAAAGTTTTCTAAAGCGCGTAAGGTTTGAATCCCATAATAATGCGCATCATTCACTTGTTTAGTGCCAAGTAGATCTTTTTCTAAACGCATATGTAAACTGCTCATGGTTTTTTACTTCTCAAAGGTATAACTTTATGCTACCTCTACCTTTGGCAAAGGCACTAATGCATTTATTGCTTTAAGTATGCATTTTTTGCATACTCGTTCATCTATTTTGCTTATGCTGAACATGGATTGATCATGCATCTTGAAATTCGTTGGATTGAAGATTTAATTGCAATTGAACAAACGGGTTCGTTGTCGCGTGCTGCAAGCTTACGCTGCCTCAGTCAATCGGCTTTTAGCCGTCGTCTTCAACAACTTGAACAACAATTGGGCTTTTTAATTTTAGAGCGTCATGCCAAAGATTTAAAATTTACTGAAGCAGGTTTGGTATTACTCAACAGTGCTAAAACCATGGCCAAACAGCTTAACGACACCATCACTTTACTCAATAATATGCAAAAAGAAAATAATCTGAGTATTCGCTTTGCGGTAGCACATTCTTTGACGTCACAGTTTTTTTCGCACTTTTTACAATTTTTCCCAAGTAATATCAGCCACTTTAAAATTCATATGCAAGCGACTAACGTGTTTGAAGGTATGCAACGCCTTAAACAAGGTCAATGTGATTTTATGCTCTGTTATGCCGATCACAGCTTATTGCAAACTGTCAGCCAAAGCATTTTCCAATCTATTCAATTAGGCACGACCGACATTGTGCCGGTGTGTCTCAGCGATGCACAAGGTAAATCTCAATTTGACATTCATACACCTTTTCCCCTGATCAGTTATAGTCCAAATGCCTATTTACAGCAGTTGGTCGCAAAAATTTTAGATCAGCATCAACTACAAGCACAACTTCAGTATGAAACTGATAATGCCAATAATATTAAAGATTTAGTAATGCAAGGACGCGGCATTGCATGGTTACCACGTTTAACCATTGAAACAGAATTACAGCAAGGTATATTAAACATATGTGATGCAACATTAACCTACCCGCAACAACAAATTTTTTTACTTAAATTAAATTTAACCCAACGTGAATCAATTGAGGCGTTGTGGCAACATGTATTACAACAACATGCTGGTCCATAATTCATGCAATCAAAGTGCTTATATTTTAATTTAAGCGCTCAATCATTCCCATTGAGCCCAATGTGATTGTATTGCAACCTTTAAAAGCATAGTGCTTGTTTTGTAAAAAACAAAAAATGAAATCAGTATTCAGCCCAAATATTTGACTAAAAAGCTGCACGATCATAATGAATGGCTTCTAAATCATAAACTTGGTAAATACAATCAAAAAGTGCCTTAATATCATCACTTTCATCCATACAGCGTGTGGCCATAAACACAGGGCTAATGGCGTTTTCATCTAAAATAGGAATGTAATGCAGATGAGTTAATTGCAAGGTTTTTGCACTCTCTGGCACAATACAGATCCCTTCGCCTGCTGCCACTAAACCAAGCGCCAACTGAATTTCACGCACTTCACGAAAATTTTTCAACTCAAGACTATACTCAGAGAATAAATTCACAATTTGACTAGAAAAGTTCGGTTTTGGTTGTGCAGGATACAAAAAAATAGTTTCATTGACTAAATCTGCTAAATATATCCCTTGCTTTTGCTGAGCCAAAAAGTGGCTTGCATGTACCGCAAGCATTAAACGCTCTTTACGTAACAATACCCGACGAATTGCAGGATCAGAGACACGTAAACGCCCAAAGCCTACATCAATCCGTCCTTCTTTTAAGGCAGGAATTTGATGCGTCGTGGTCATTTCAATGAGTTCAATTTTAAGTTGTGGATACTGCTGACGGTAAAAATAGACAATGCGTGACAATAAACCGTATAAAAGTGAACCGACAAAGCCAATACGTACAGTACGTTCTACCATACCCACGCGCTTGGTCATCGATTTAACTTCTTCAGCATTTGCAATGAGTTTGACTGCATGTTGATATAAAAATTGCCCAGCTTCCGTCAATTGTAATGGGCGGCTCACACGTTCAAATAATAATACACCCAGCTCATTTTCTAAATTTTGAATTTGTCGACTTAAAGGTGGTTGTGCGATAAATAATTTTTCTGCCGCTTTGGTAAAGCTCTGTTCTTCAGCCACTGTCACAAAGTATTTAAGATGACGCAACTCCATAGCCTTATCCATTTGAATTTAAAAAAAATCTCTACAAGGATAAGTGAGTTTTATACTTTAAAGTATTAGCAAATAGTCGAAAAAAAAGGCTTCCCGAAGGAAACCTTTAAGGTGAGCACTAACCATCATGCTCAAGGGGTTTTTAGTATGGTGATTAAATTACCATTTCACTTCTACACGACGGTTTTCTTCTAAACATTTCAACAATGCAGGGCTTTTTGCAGCGCCTTCACAACGTTTAAATTGTTCTGTTGAACCTAAACCACCAAGTTTAATTTTTGAAGCATCAACGCCATAGTCTTGCAACAATTGAGTCACAGTCACAGCACGTTTTTCAGATAAACGTTTGTTGTAGGCTGCATTACCAAAACGGTCTGCATAACCTGCTACATAAACCATAGGCGGTTGATCTGCAATGATTTGGTTAGCAAGGGTACGTACATCTTGAACGCCACCTACAATGTTACCTGCATCCGAGCGGTCAAAGTTAAACACGACGTTCACATGTTGTTTTGGCTCAGGTAACACTTCTTTTTCAACAATTACAGGTACGTTTTTAACGACAGTTTCAGTAATTACTTGAGGCTTATCTAAAGCTTGACAACCTGCACCTTTCCAGTAATGGCTTTTTGCAATGTAATCACCATCTTGTTTGTCAAAATCTACACGTAATTGGCAAATTTTGTAGTCTTGCGTACCTGGTTGACGCAATGCCAATACATAGTTCCATGTACGTACATTGAATAAACCTTCAGAGAAGTTTGGATGACCAAAGATATGACGAATTTGGTCTTTGGTTAAGCCATTGTTCATCTGTAGCGCTTCTACAGCTTCGTAACGATGTACTTGATCTAAATAGCTTTCTTTAATTTCAGGAAAGTCTACTTCTTCTGCTGTGTTGTTTGCTGCGTAACCTGGGTAAACATGTACGTCAGAACTTACGTTCGCATGTGTTAGGCCAAAAGCTGTCATTAAGCCAACAAGTAGTGCACTCTTTTTTAATAAATTCATGTTGATCTCTCTTAATTTTGTAAACTGTATGCAATGTTGTTCAGGGGAGTTGATTAATCCCAAAGGGATTAATCAATAATTCCGCTTACACCAAGACGTACGCTTGGATCGCCTTCTGTACCTGTTGCAACACCACCAGTTAATGACCAACGACCATTGTCTGCTGTTTTACGTAAAGTAATACCCAATGCTGCTTGACCATTGTGGTAAGCCGTTGCTGCTGCATAAGTATATTTACCTGGTACATAAGGTGCTGTTTCTAAAGCCATTGCTGATGCAATACCTGCACTCATACGATCTTCAACATCATCAATACGGTTGTTAAATGATTGTTGAAGGTTCGTTACACGGTCACCTAAATCAATATCTGCTTGATTAAGCGCACCTAATGCATCGCCTACCTTGTCATAAGAACCACCATTAATATTGTAAGTTGGTGCTTTAATTGAACCATCTGGATTTACTGCTGCACCACCACCAAAGATATTCACTGCACCTTTGAGCTGATCCACATTTACAGCATCTTTACCGTCTGTACCAGCCGCTAAATTATGGATTTGGTTACCACCAACGCTGATATTATCTTGTTCGATGGTAATCGCATTGTTACCTTTGCCTGCACCAATGGTTAAGCTACCGTTGTCACCCGTTAAAGTGATTTGATCAGCTAAATCAACAGTAACTGTTGCTTTATCAATCATCACTGGTTCACCCGCTGCATCTACAACAGGCTGACCATTTGCATCGGTAAGCTGAACTTTTTGTACAGTTGTACCCACTGTCACATTGTTAGAACCTGCTTTATGCTCAACTTGATCATTTGGATTGATTTTTGCTGTGGTTACAGGATTACCATTTGCATCGAGCACTGGATTGCCATTGGCATCAAGTACTACCGCATTGCCTAGACTCCAACCTGCTTCATTAATATTATTATTAATGGTTGTTTCTAAACCACCAAGCTCATCTTTTAACTGACCTAAGTTGACTGCTTGATGATCTTGGTCTGCACGCGCAACATCGTTAATTTGGTTACCACCCAAACTTACATTGTCTTGTTCTACAGTAATATCACCTTTACCAGTTGCATAAACAACATTACCGTCTTGATCACGAACTACATTGCCTGCGGCATCAAGTTGTGCAACACCATTGCCTGCAACTGTCAGACCGTCGTTGTTTACAACAGTATCACCAATCGTTAGTGAACCATCTTTAGTCAGGTCAACTTGTGGGTTTAATGCGATGGTAACATCACCATCCTTATTGCTCACTGTAATGTTTTTATCACCTGAGAAATCAACAGTATCATTTGGTTTGATTTTTTCAGCAGTTGTACTGTCGCCAGCTGTGGTTAAAGTCCAACCAGAATCAGAAACTGCTTTACCAATTTCGTCTTTAAGTTGGTCAACGTTAACTGCATCAGTGCCATCAACGCCTGTTGCAACATTTTGCAGGCGATTACCACCAAAGCTTACATTACCTTGGTTGATCACGATTGGACCATAAACATTACTGCCTACTGTCGCACCAGCAAGTGTCAAACCAGCATTATTGACTAATGTATCACCAATTTTCAAAGAACCGGCTGCAGATAAATCAATATCTTTTTCAAGTTCTACTTCAATCGTAGTCTTGGTATCACCATTTGCTAATACTTCTGACTTTTGAGATACAGAGATATTGTTGTCGCCGTTAAACTGTACAGCGCTGGTGTTAGCGTCTTTGTCGCCATTTACCGCATTTTCTGTTAGGTTACCAGTGCCTTTATCTTGAGCAATGATGTTCCAACCTGCAGATTGTAATTGGCTTACGTTTACAGCATCAGTTGCGTTTACACCAGCACCAACATTTTGTAAGACATTACCACCAAAACTTACATTGCCTTGATTGATAGTAATTGGTGCTTTACCTGCTTCATAAACAGGAAGACCAGTAATTGGATCTACTAAAGGAGCACCAGTAGTAGGGTCTAATTCAGGAACGCCAGCAATCGTTAAGCCACCATCTTTGCTTAAGTTGATCTTATCAGCCAAGGCAAATTCAATTGTACTACCATCTTGTTTTGCAACTAAGTTATTGTTTTCCTTAGTTACAGTAATATCAATTGTGTCGCCTGCTTGGATTTGCTCACCCGCAGCAGTACCTGTTGCATTTGAAGAGGTTAGAGTAAAGCCTTGGTTTAATACGTCAATCGCAGCACCAACGGTATTCACAATTGTATTGCCAGCACCTACAGTATAACTAGGGGCATTAATTGAACCATCTGCATTAACCGTTGCACCACCACCTAAAGTATCTAATGCATCCTTAAGTTGGCTGACATTTACAGCGTCAGTGTCGTCTTGACCTGCTGCAACATCATGCAATTGGTTACCACCAAAGCTTACATTGCCTTGATTGATAGTAATTGGTGCTTTACCTGCTTCATAAACAGGAAGACCTGTAATTGGATCTAATAAAGGAGCACCAGTAATAGGGTCTAATTCAGGAACCCCAGCAATCGTTAAGCCACCATCTTTGCTTAAGTTGATCTTATCAGCCAAGGCAAATTCAATTGTACTACCATCTTGTTTTGCAACTAAGTTATTGTTTTCCTTAGTTACAGTAATATCAATTGTGTCGCCTGCTTGGATTTGCTCACCCGCAGCAGTACCTGTTGCATTTGAAGAGGTTAGAGTAAAGCCTTGGTTTAATACGTCAATCGCAGCACCAACGGTATTCACAATTGTATTGCCAGCACCTACAGTATAACTAGGGGCATTAATTGAACCATCTGCATTAACCGTTGCACCACCACCTAAAGTATCTAATGCATCCTTAAGTTGGCTGACATTTACAGCGTCAGTGTCGTCTTGACCTGCTGCAACATCATGCAATTGGTTACCACCAAAGCTTACATTGCCTTGATTGATAGTAATTGGCGCTTTACCTGCTTCATAAACAGGAAGACCTGTAATTGGATCTACTAAAGGAGCACCAGTAGCAGGGTCTAACTCAGGAACGCCAGCAATCGTTAAACCACCATCTTTGCTTAAGTTGATTTGATCAGCCACTTCAACATTAACTTGAGTACCAATCACATTACCAGCAGTGTCTTTTAACTCAGTTTGGCTAACTACAGCATTATTGCTACCAACAAATTCAACAGTGTTGTTTTTACCTGTAATTTCTGTTGTTTTTGACGGAGCAGTAGGAAGTGCGTTAGCATCTTTTGCCGTTAAGTTCCAAGCTGCTGCCGCTGCTGCATCTACAGTCAGGGTATGGTTGCCAGCACCATCAGTAGCGAGCTCAGCACCTTTGATATTAAAGGTATCACCTAAATTAACAGTCGCCTTATTACCATCTCCATCAATAAAGTTAATTGGTAGATTAGCATCATAGAGTGCTTGTTGTGCTTTAGAGAGTACATAGTAAAGCTGTGAACCGTTTACTGCATCTGTACTGTTAGATTCAATACGACCAGCACCTACGTTTTGAATTTGACGTTCAGCTCCCACCGCACCAACGCTTACTGCACCTACAGAATTATCGGGAGTCATACCAGAAAATTCAAAGCCCTCAGAAGTAATGTCATTTTTCGCAACCTGAATCTTACCATCGACATCTTTATATGTGTAATTTGCCATTTTGACATCTTCTTCTAGATGAACGAGTGACAATTCAGAATGTGCACCTAATAAAACGCTATTTGCCATCTCGTTGGTAATACCAGTACCTAAGATAAATGTATTCTCTTGAGTAATGGTGTTATCATAACCTACAGCTGCTGAATTTTTGCCTGAAACACTACCTGTACCAACGATTACAGCACCTCTTTCAGAAGCTGCACCACCTACAGCAATAGCATAATCACCTGTTGCTGATGCACCAATAGCAATAGAATTTGTACCCTCTGCTTTATTAGAAGAACCAAGTGCAATACTGTTGTCACCATGCGCTTCAGCTTTAGTGCCCATAGCTGTTGAACTTGCACCATAAGCTTTTGCTAGACCGCCAATTGCTGTTGAACCATTATCCGCTTGAGAAGTCTGACCAATCGCGGTAGAGTTTTGTCCAGAAGCTTTTGATGTTGCACCAATCGCGGTTGCACCTTGCCCAGAAGCACTAGCACTTGTACCTAATGCGGTAGTATTATTACCTTTTGCAGTTGCATTACCTTGTACACTACCTATTGCAATTGTACCAGTACCAGTTGTCGTACCATAACCATTATCATAGGCTATTGCACCTGTGCTTGCGACTGCAGCTGTACCTACAACCACAGTTGCAACCGCATTGGCTGCTGCTTTTTTAAGTTTGTTTGAACCCTTTTTTTGACTGCTGGCTGTTTCCGATACTGCAACCCACACCCCTAAAGATGCATTCCAAACAGTTTTAAATACTTTGTTCATTATTGACCCCTGTTACCTTGTTTTTTAATGTAAATGATATGTAACCATTTTGGGGTTCATTCTATCTATAAATGATAATTGTGTCACTTTTTTGATAATTTATGCTTATAAGGTCTATATATAATTAAGTAAAACTAAATAAATTCACTTTTTTTAAAACAATATTGCCCTCAAATCCGAATATTTTTAAGATATTTTAAATCTTTATTAAGATTTGCTTCATATATATAAAGTGCAGTATAGCTATTTTGTCTTAAAAATGAGCGATAAAAGGTGAAAAATCTCGTTTTCAAAGCTTTTAATTGTTTTTTTTTGTAAAAAAAATTTAGTTTAATTTAACAAATAAAGAGTGCATTATCATTTTATGTGCATAAAACACTCATCTAAAGCTATTTATCAACAATCTTCATATACTTAGCTCATATTTATGTGAGCACTGAATACTCTTTTACTCGTCATAAAGTCGCTTTATAGAGTGAATACATGCTATAGATATGTGTCTTTGCACGCCTTATAAAATACTGACCCAACTCTATATTATTTTTGATACTAATTTTCAAAGGCTTATGATTTTTCATTTAGCATAGCCCAACTAAAATTGAATACACCTATATCGCGTGTAAAGCCTTGTAACACACTCAAAAATACACAACCAATACAGTGTTTTTTTAGGTAAATCAGAAACTAAGCGATGTATATACTTTGATATGGATTGATATGAGCTTGATTTGATTTTTTGACATTAGATGTGTTTACAAATTTGTATGTGGATTTATATGGCTTATTGATGCACTAATTCAATCACTTGCCCTGTTTTTGCTTGATAAATCCACTGATGATCAAATAAACCTAAGTTCAAATGGTCAAAACGAAAATTACCAATTGCAACGGCATAAAAACCATGACCCTGTTGCTTGGCCGTTTCTATATGTTGCATTAAATCTTCGGGTAAATGTCCCATAATAAAATCAGACACCACCACCACATCCGCATGAGAAAAGTCAGCTGCCTCCAGCATTTCAATAGCATGTGTTAAAGCTGGAATAATATCTGTCCCACCATAAAAAGATTGCCTTAGAAACTGCAATAAGTCGTCTATGCCTTGCGCTTGGGTCAGTTGTAACGTAGTCACTTGAGTAGAAAAATTAATTAAATACATAGGACGCTGATCTTGCATCGCCTGCATGGCTAAAAATAAGCTTAAAGCTTTGGCAATCAGCTCTGACTGTCCATGCATAGAACCGCTGGTATCTAAACACAACACCATGGGTCCCTTTTGCCCCAATTGTTTTTTTTGCTGTTGCGGCTGATCAATGACTTTAGCTTGGCTTGTGCCTTGTAGACTAAAGCTCATTAAATTTTCTTCTAAGTATTTTAAATCAAATAAAATTTCTAAATCAGGATCTGCCAATAAGGCCAATTCTTGCGGCAAAGTATTTTTTAAATCGCGTGCCAATTGTATCCCTATAAGCGCTTCATGTACCTGATGCGTTTGTACAGCAACATGGGCATCGGGTGGCAATTGCAGATGAGCTGCCCGACGTGGATATTTAGACGGTTGTGCCGAGCCTAAGCATTTTGCCAAGCGCAATAACTCACGATCTTGTTCTAAATATTCACACCACTGTTGAAATTGATCTACATCCTGTGGGCTGAGTTTTCCTTTGGAATAGTCAATAAAAATACCGGTATCTAACCCTAAAGAGTCTTTGTGTTTGGCCATACGTTGCAAACTGGCTAAAAACTCTTTCATATCATCTAAAAATACATCACGCTGCAAGGCCAATTGCTCAAATTCCCATGCAGCCACTGCTTCAGTCAGTTTACGTTGCCATTTATCACGCAGTAACTGAAATTGCAAATCCCGAAAAGCAGCCTCTTGTAAACGTGGCAACTGTTGTGGTTGTTGCCAAAAATCACCTAAATCTGACCAACCTAATTATTGAGTAAAACTTTGATAATGTTGCAGTAACTGCTGAAAATCTGCCAAACTCACTTGGTCTAAGCCGAGCCAATGCGCTAAATCTTGCTCTGCGTGCACATACGGATGTTGCTGATCTAAATTAGATTTGGCTTGATAGGCCCATTGTTGCACTTTTTGCTCAACATGCTGCATCACTTTTTGATCGCATAAATAATGTTTTAAGCTCGATTGGGCAAGGCTATCCCATAATTGTTCAGTGGCTGCGGTGAGGGTCAAAGGCGTGTTTAAGCTTGGCATAATTGTTCCAAACGCAAGCAATCTTGTAATTGCAGTTGGTAACGTTGTAGCTGTTTTTCAATCGATTCAATCAAGGCGTTCTGATGCTGTTGCTCGACAAAAATTGAATTAAAATCTTCTTTTTGCAGAGTAAAACGTTGCTTTAAAGTCTGTTGTTCTTGTAACAACTGGGTTTGAATATCAGCTAAACGCTGTTGCAGTTGTTGCTGTTGTTGTGCTTTTAAATGCTGACGCAGACTGCCTTTAGGATATTTAATACTTGGGGTGACAACTTCTTCTAAGCCGTAATATCCGCCTTTTAAGGTACATTGGCGTGTGCCATTAAAGTTACATACAATGCCTCGAATTTCTTCACCTTTGGCATCCACTGCAAAGAAATCTTTATTGCTGCCCATGTGATCTAAAGACAAATACAAATCTTGGTCTTTATAATGATGATCTAAATTGGTCACCGCATGTAAATAGTCATGCCCGCCAATTAAATAACTGTAGTAAACGTCATCGGTATAATAAAAGTGATTTAAAATCTCTTGTTCAAGCTGTTCTTTTTCATTGATCCAATGCTCAAGCTGTAATTCATGGTTTAAGCCTTGTGATAACAACACCTGCTCTAAAAGTTGCTCAATAAAGGCAACATCTTGTGGCTGATTCCATAAACAATGTTTAAGAATAAATAGATCACTGATGAGGACCTGATTACGCCCGTTTAAAAAAGCCGCTGCCTTAATTAAATAAGCAATACGCTGCCAACGACGATCTGAGATATAAATCTGTTGATCTAAAAATTCGTGCTGTAATTGCTGACGAATCTGCATAAAAGCCTGCAATACATTGGTAGGCAGATTCACTTGATAAATCTGTTCACGCCAAGTCAGCAGCTCATCGCGGCTAATTTTTAGCGTATCGCTGACTTTGATTTTATTGCTGCTTGGAGCTGCTTGTAATAATTGAAAAAAATGTTGCTGTTGTTGAATGGGATGAACATGCAAACGTAACACAAAGCGATCATACAGCGCATCTAAACCCTGATCGGATTGTGGAATTTCATTAGAGGCACTAATGAGTACTTTGAGTGGGACTTGTTGTACCACATCGCCATTTTTAAAGGTTTTTTCATTAAGTAAAGTGAGTAGCGTATTTAAAATTGCCGGACTGGCTTTCCAAATTTCATCTAAAAAAGCAAATTCAGCTTTGGGTAAATAGTGTTCGGTTTTACGCGTGTATTGGTCTTGTTTTAAGGCTTTTAAAGACACCGGACCAAACAACTCTTCAGGCGTACTAAAGCGGTTCATTAAATACTCAAAATATTCTGAGACTTCAAAACCCGCTGCAATGCGCCGTGAAATCAAACTTTTTGCTGTACCCGGTGCGCCATATAAAAAACTATTTGCACCTGCAACTCCAGCTAAGACACACAATGCAATCATCTGTTCACGTTCAAACATATTGCTGCTTAATACTTGGATCAGGTCACGAATGCGCTGTTGCATAACTTGTGTCGTCTAGGTGAAGTAAAGCTGTATTGTAACGCTGCGCTATATAAAGATAAATCGTAAGGCTTTTATTTGCTGTTTTTGCCAACATTATGCACAACTTATGGCGCTTGGTGCTCTGCCAAGACTTTGGCTAAACGCTGACTATGCGCAATGGTGCGATCTAACCAACGCTGAGCTGCCAATAAATCAAAACTTTTTGCCGCTGTCATATTGGCCTGACTTGCATATTGCATTAAGTGTTCACGAATTTGACCGCGGTTTGCATCGGTCCATTGCTTTAAATGGAATAAATCTCGTTCTATATCTACAATGCTGTTGGTTTCTTGCTTTAAATATTGAATTTGGCGTTGTACCAAATGCTCATAATCTAAGCGTAAGGTGGATAAATCAGTTTCATGTGCCAATAACACTTGATATTGCGGCTGATCGACATCGCCACGTAGTACGTCAATATAGACCATCATACGCAATAAATTGGTCAGTTTACGACGTTCGGGGCCATCTTCTGATATAGGAATATCAGCCAAATAACGTTGCAAAGCAGCGATTTGCTGGTCAAGTTGCTGCAACTGATGCTGACTTGGGGCTTGAGCTTGATGCAGTATGTTTTGTAAAAACCCATATAAACTTAATAAAGTATGTCGCATGACTTGATTGGCAGCTTGAATGGCCAAACTAGGCACAGATAAACTGGCGTGATCAAGCACAGTTAAAACAGACGTTTGTCGCTCAGGTAACAAACGTATAAGCAGTGCTTCAAAACGCTTTAAATTAGGGAAAATAAATAACGCACCTAATACACTAAATGCGGTATGAAAAGCTGCCACGATCACCACATGATCCCATTTAGACACCGCAGTATGTGTAAATAACCACAAAAATACTGGCTTTAGCAAAACAAAAGCCAAGAATGCCGCCATCACATTAAAAATAACATGCACAGCCGCGGTACGCTGCGCACTCATATTTGCGCCTATGGCCGCTAAAACCGCTGTAGCAACCGTACCAATATTTTGCCCAATGACTAAGTTTAGCGCTTGACCCAAGTCAATTGCACCACTGGCTAACGCCGCTAATGTAGCGGTCACCGCGGCACTTGAGGATTGCAATAAAATGGTCATGATGATGCCAACCAACACCAATGCCAATTGCGTCCATACACTGGTCCCAGCAAACGGTGATAAATCTACCTGAGCTGCAAAACCCGACATCGCCACCTGCAATAAATCAATGCCATAAAACAGTAAGCCAAAACCGGCTACAATCAGCCCCACAAGTGCACTACGTCCATGCGTCAGTAACTTTAAAATAGCCCCCATAGCAATCAGCGGCAGGGCAATATGCGTAATTGAAAATTTAACCCCTAAAAAAGCCACCATCCAACCTGTACTGGTGGTGCCAATATTGGCACCTATAACAATACCAATCGCTTGAGAAAAGCTTAAAATTCCGGCACTGACAAAACCAATGGTCGCCAATGTAGTGGCAGTTGAAGATTGCACAGCCAAGGTAAAACCGATACCCGAGAGCATACCGCTCCAAGCAGAACCGGTAAAACGTGCTAACCAAAGGCGCAATTGTTCGCCTGCTATTTCTTTTAAGCTATCAGTCATTAGACTCATGCCCAATAAAAATAGACCAATACCCCCACTCATTTTAATTAGCACGTCTAGCACGTTATTATTTAACCTATGTGTATTTATATGTATTTATAGATCAAAAGCATAACGCAATGGCTGTAAAACAACCATACTCCGATCGCAGTATAAAGTTGCTCATCAGGACATCAATGAATATTGACGCAGAAATAAGGTAGGAAAGCGTAAGAACTCTCTCCTTTCCCTACGCTTATCCAATCTTAAAAGACTAATTAATTTTAAGGCTAAAGTAAAAACGATCTTTGTTATTACAACCATCATTTTTACCGATTGTTAAAAATTAAAAGATCATCTTTTAGTTAAATGTGCTTTTTAAAATGATCTTAAATTGATCGTTTTAAAAATGAATCACTGTTCGAATGGATTTTCCGGCATGCATTAAATCAAATGCTTTGTTGATCTGCTCAAGTGGCATGCTATGGGTCACAAAAGGTTGCAGTTGAATATCGCCTTTCATTGCATCTTCGACCATTAAAGGCAATTGTGAGCGACCTTTAACCCCACCAAAAGCCGTACCTTTCCAAGTGCGCCCTGTCACCAATTGAAAAGGTCGGGTTGAAATTTCTTGCCCTGCGCCTGCCACGCCAATAATCACCGATTGTCCCCAACCTCGATGCGTGCATTCAAGCGCCGCACGCATGACATTGACATTGCCAATACATTCAAATGAGTGATCTACGCCCCAACCGGTCATCTCCACGATGACCTCTTGAATGGGCTGGTCATAGTCTTTTGGATTTAAACACTGCGTTGCGCCAAATTCTTTGGCCAATGTAAATTTTTCAGGATTGGTGTCTACCACAATAATTTGACCTGCTTGAGCTTGGCGTGCACCTTGTACCACTGCCAAACCAATACCGCCTAAGCCAAATACAGCTACAGAATCACCTGATTGTACTTTTGCAGTGTTATGTACAGCACCAATCCCGGTGGTGACACCACAGCCCAACAAACACACATGTTCAGGGTTTGCCTGCGGATTGACTTTGGCCAAAGAAACTTCAGCAACCACAGTATATTCTGAAAACGTTGAACAGCCCATATAATGATAAATCGGTTGCCCTTGATAGGAAAAACGAGTTGTGCCATCTGGCATGACACCTTTGCCTTGTGTTGCACGTACTGCTACACAAAGATTGGTTTTATCAGATTGACAGAAGATACATTCACCACATTCTGCCGTATACAACGGAATCACATGATCACCTGGCGCAACACTTGTCACACCTTCACCCACTTGCACCACAACACCTGCACCCTCATGCCCAAGTACGGCAGGAAATACACCTTCTGGATCATCACCGGACAAAGTAAAAGCATCGGTGTGGCACACGCCTGTATGCGTAATTTTGACTAAAACTTCCCCCGCTTTGGGTAGCTCAACATCAAGTTCTACAATCTGTAAGGGTTGACCAGGAGCGAATGCAACTGCTGCGCGTGATTTCATTTTTTATCCTAAGCTATATGGCACATTTATTTTTTTAAGCAAAATTAATAACAAACTGCCGAATATCATTGAGTGTGAAGTGATCTGTTGATCTAGTTATAGGCAGTTTATAAAAAACAAGCAATTCGGTTTTTTTGATGTATATGTTTTGCTTATATGATTTTCTAAAGCAATCACAAGCCCCTATATTAAAGCCATACCCATAACATTATTTTTAAAGTCATTGGCTTTAAATACCATAAAAATAGCAATTATGTTGCTCTAGGCTTAAGACAATAGGATAAAAAATGAAATTAGATCGTTTACATGTGGATACAGTGGTGATTGGTGCCGGTCAAGCGGGTGTTGCAATGAGTGAACATTTAACTCGCTTAGGCATCTCACATGTGGTGCTAGAAAAAAATCGTATTGCCGAAGCATGGCGTACACGGCGTTGGGACTCTTTAGTGGCCAATGGTCCATGTTGGCATGATCGTTTTCCGAATATGGAATTTAATGCAGATCCCGATGCATTTGTTCATCACGATCAAGTGGCTGAGTATTTCGAACAGTATGCAAGCAAGTTTAATTTACCCATCCATACCGGAGTTACTGTAAATAAAGTCTATAAATCCCCAAATCAACTCGGTTACACCATTGAAACATCGCAAGGAATGCTATACGCACAACATATTGTGTCCGCCACTGGTGCTTTTCAAAAACCTGTTATTCCAACGATTGCGCCTAAGCAGCCAGAATTTTATCAGATTCATTCAGACCAATATAAAAACCCACAGCAATTACCTGAAGGTGGAGTATTGGTGATTGGTGCTGGTTCATCTGGTGTACAAATTGCCGATGAGCTTAATCGGGCGGGCAAAAAAGTCTACTTATCCGTAGGACGCCATGAACGCCCACCACGCACCTACCGTAATCGTGACAATGTGTGGTGGTTAGGGGTACTTGGGGGTTGGGGCTTTATGCGCACCGATACAGGACCGTTAAAAGGCTTTGCCGTTAGTGGTGCACATGGTGGCATAAATGTAGATTTTCGTGTGCTAGCCCAACAAGGTATTACCTTGCTCGGTAGTACACAAGCCTTTGCAGGGCAAGTGGTTGAGTTTAAAGACAACTTAAAACACAATCTAGACGAAGCTGATACTGCACTATTGGCCTTTTATGATGAAGCCGATGCTTACATTCAAAACAATGGTTTAGATCTGCCCGCTGAGCCGCAAGCACGTCAACTCTTGCCTGATCCTGAATGTGTAACTCAACCTCTCTTAGCACTCGATTTAGCCGCGCAAAATATTAGCTCGGTGATTTGGGCCTCGGGTTTTGGTTATGATTTTAGTTGGTTACAAGTAGATGCTTTTGATGAATGCAACAAACCCATTCATAAACAGGGTATTTCACCACAACGTGGGGTGTATTTTTTAGGTTTACCTTATTTAACAGGCCGAGGGTCAAGTTTTATTTGGGGCGTATGGCACGATGCCAAATACATTGCCGAGCATATTGATATTCAGCGTAAATACAAAGACTATCAAACCGATAAAAACTTACTTAAATATTCAGCTTAAATCATGAACCAAGATCTGCACATCGATCTTTTGGGAAAAGATGTGTATATCTTAGGCCGCTGTATCTCATCTGTGTGGTGATGTAAAACAACATCAATTCAAGCGAAAAAATTAAACTAGGCTCTCAGCGGTAGAATAATGTTGCTGTGCGATTTTCATCCCCAACAACACACTTTTGATTAAACGTTCAGTCGCTTGTATCACTAAAGTTTCACTTTGAGTGATGGCATCTTCAAGAGACATAGGACGCGGCACAATTGAACTGATTGCAGCTATACCAATGTCATAGACATCGTGCGCGTCATGCCCCAATGTGCCGGCCAATGCAATCACCGGTGTATCATATTTGGCTGCCCGACGCGCAATTTCTGCGGGGACTTTTCCACGTAGCGTTTGACAATCTATTGCACCTTCTGCGGTGATCACCAAATCAGCATGCTGTATTTGAGCGTCTAAATCATGACCTAAAAGATCTTGACTTAAAAACACTTCAAACCGTGGACACAAGCTTGCGCCGATTGCAGCTAAACCCGCGCCTAATCCTCCCGATGCACCGGTGCCACATGCATAAGCAAAATCAAAATTTTGTATTGGGTTTAAATGATTTTTTTTAAGCTGCTTGGCCCAATGTTCAAAACCAGCTGATAATTGCTGTACTTGCGCGACCGATGCCCCTTTTTGCGGCGCAAAAACAGGCGCCACCCCTTGAGGACCACATAAAATATTAAATGGATTTAATGCAAGTGTGATGTGTACTTGTTGTTGTCGCAACTGAGGAATTAAGCCGGAATAATCAAGCTTGACCACCTCTTGTAAAGCTTGCCCACCCCAATGAATTTCTCGCTGTGCGTGATCGGTAATGTGAACACCTAGAGCTTGTAATGCGCCCATTCCACCATCGCTGACCCCTGAATCACCACAACCAATAATAATTTTTGTCGCACCTTGTGCAAGTGCAGCTTTGATCAATTCACCCACGCCAAAACTTGTGGTGAGCATAGGATTACGTTGCTGCAAAGGAATCAGTTTTAACCCTGCAGCAGCGGCCATTTCAATCACAGCAATATGCTGATGACGTCCACCTAACATTGCAAAATAAGATGCAATGGGCTGACCTAAAGGCCCTGTAATGCTTGTATGTATAATTTTACCTTGGGTCTGCTGTGCTAAAATATGCGCAGTATCTTCCCCGCCATCGGCAATAGGAATGGCTTTGATCATTGCAGTGGGTAAAGCGTTCGCCACACCAATTTTTATCGCTTCAGCCACTTGTGTTGCGCTTAAAGATTCTTTAAAACCACTTGGTAAAATTAATATATTTTTCAAAACATTGGTATGCATAAAACATCAAATTATTCAGTCGATATCCATATTGGCATACCCATAAGTGGCCAAATCAAGAATGTAAAAATGAATAGCAACACAAACATAATGGGTGCTAAATAAAAGCTTAATTTTAGTAAATCTTGCGAATTAAACATAGACTGTGTTTCAGTTTGATGAAAAATTGCAATTGGTTTTGCCGATGAAGTGAGTGAATGGCAAAAACCTGCTGCTGCAGTAGAGACAAAAGCCATAGCAACAGGCGATACATTAAATTGTGGTGCCAAACTGACTACAATTGGAATTAACACAACCGAACGCGCTGAGCGTGATTGAATGAATAAATGAGCAAACAATGACACCACAATCATGACAGTGGTGAAAATGACGGGGGCCGCCCAATGTGTGGTATCCATCTGTGCAAAAAAGGATTGTGTCAGCCAAGTCACAGCGCCACTTTCAATTAAGGCGGCTCCCATTGTCAATGTTGCTGCCATAAAAATTAACAATGACCAAGGCACGCTCTTGATGGCATGAGAAAATTTAATACAGCCAATGCCCGGCGTTGCCATAAGCAAAGCACCCAATAGCGCAACCATAGTGGTTGAAATATGATGCCATGGCTCCAAAAACCATAAACCTAAAATTAAGGCTAAAATACCAACAATACGTTTTTGTTCAGATGATAAGCCAAGCTGCTCCGAGCTATGTTGTAGCGGGTTAAATTCTAATAAGTTAAGGGATAAGCTGCGATCTTGGGCTGTCGTAAACAGGCGTAAAATTAATTCGGTACAGGCCAATGAAGAGATCAAGGCAAAAGGCAAACCTAACCACAGCCAATTGAGTAAACTAAAACTGGCATAACCTTGATCTAATAAGATTTGATTGGTAATTAAATGAGCGCCGGCACCAAAATAAGAAGCCACTGCACTCAATAAAATAATCGAGGGGCATAATAAAGACAATGCTTTAATCAGATGTGGATGATTGTGTAAGCGATCAAGCAAAGCTAAAAAAATCGGCAAAATAATTGCCGCACGACCTGAAGTTGACGGGATAATAAATGCCGAGAACACAATAAAAAGGCTGAGCGTATAACATAACATACGCGGGCTGTGCGCATATTGTAAAAGCTGAGCTGAGCAATACGTGGCAATCCCTGTTTTTACCACGCCTGCTGCAATGACAAAAGCTGCAATTAACAGCCATATGATGTCTTGTCCCCAAGACAAATATAAGGCTGTTTCCTTAAGCGTACCACTAGTGATTAAAATAAAAACTGCTAACACAGCAATATAGGTTTCATCAAATTTGCTACAAATCCATAACCAAGTCGCTGTTAAAAATACCGTTAAAGTGATGATCGCAGCATGATGCTCTACATCTGCATGACGTGCAGTTATCCCTAAGAGCAGATAGATGAAGATGAGTGGAACAATGGACCATAAAGGAAAGCGCAGTAAGGAATTAAGCATCTTAAGTAACCAGTCCTGCTGCTAAGCTTACAAGTGCAATAAATCAAAGACCAAGCCTAGCATTTAGGTTTATAAAGTGAGCGAGCTCAACTATTTACACTGACTTGTGCAATCAAGCAAGCCTATACTTACCAAAAACCAAGCGAAAGTAAGATATATAAAATTGGTTTAGTTTATTCTCGATGGTTATAACAAAAAAAGAGCCTCAATTGAGGCTCTTAGGTTGAGTCTAGACTAGGCCAACTCTAGCCCTGCTTGTTGTACAAAAAATGAAGCACCTTTGGGCTTTTGTGGCATTTTTAACTGATTAGCCGTCATGC
Source organism: uncultured Acinetobacter sp. (assembly GCF_947624825.1). Classification (GTDB taxonomy): domain Bacteria; phylum Pseudomonadota; class Gammaproteobacteria; order Pseudomonadales; family Moraxellaceae; genus Acinetobacter. Next base: position 1,753 of record NZ_CANQLZ010000028.1, on the reverse strand, counting down.
GAACTTGACCACTTTCTAGCCCATATACCAACTGCCCTTGATGTACACTCGGTAAAGGGTTATCAGATAATGCCACGGCGTCTTCGGCGGCATAAACACTAATAAACAAATAACGTGGCAATGGAGTATGATTGGCACCTGATGCATGCAATAAACGCGTGTGCATAAAACACACCGAACCTGCAGCACCGGTACAAGATACATAGTTTTGACACTGCTGTGCTTCAACCCAATCTTCAACTTTGCCGCTAAAGCGTCCATCTTGCCAATGATTAAATAATTCGCCCTTATGGCTACCAGGAATGACTTGCAAAGGACCATTTTCAGCCGTGACTTCACCCACCATCAAAAGTGCGGTAATCATGTCATCGTTGGTATGTGGGGTAAACGCAAAGTCTTGATGCCATTTTACGGTAGTGGCAGTGTGCGGTAATTTTGCATTGACCTTACTATGATGAAAACGAGTGCCATTGCCGCCAATCAATTGACCTGCCATATACGCCATATCCGACTTTAACGCCGTATCAAAATACGCTTTTGAAATTTCAGTGGGTGAACTGACCCGTCTGAGCGCAGGATGATCAGCATCATGGTCACTTGGGTCTATATCAAAACGTGCACGTCCATCTATCGTTTCTCCATAGGCGTCTGTATAGGCTCGACTTTCATCCACCCAGTTTTCTAGCTGATGGCGTAATGCACTGAGTTGTTCAGGACCCATCACGTTTTCAACCAGCAAAAATCCATCACGCTGAAATTGTTCAATTTGTGCTTGTTGTAACATCTTTTTTTCTCTCCCAATAGCGTATTTATTTGTTCATTACAGCAGCAATGTCTGCCTCTGTTGGCGCTTGTAGGCCATAAGCATTGAGCAATTTTTCAAAATCACCAGAGGCTTTGAGTTTGTTTATGCCAGATTCAATCATTTGGTAAGTTGCGGTATCGCCTTTACGCACCCCAATGCCACCTACAATTGGAAAAAATTGTTCGGTTGAGCTAATTTTGACTTTTTCAGGCAAACTTTTGACTGCTGCCATCATAACTGCTGCATCGTCATACTGAATATTTACCGCGCGCGCCAACAATGCTTGCGTGGTTTGTGGGGAGGTTTCAAATTCACGTAAAGTAATGGCTGCTTTGCCTTGTGCCACGCAACGCTCTTTTGAGATTTCTTGAACTTGTGAGGCAAAGGCTGTACCTTTCATCGCCCCGACCACTTGCCCACAAAGATCATTGGGTCCTTGTGGTAACACCTGTGAGTCTTGACGCACCAATAAGGCAATATCGGTTTTGTAATACGGAATCATATCAATTTGTTCAAGACGTTCTTTGGTGATGTACATAGAAGAAAATAAAATATCAAATTTCTGCGACTTTAGACCTGGAATTAAATTGGCCCAACGTGTATCCACCCATTGGGTGCTATAGCCTCCCTCAACTTGGGCTATTTTTTCCATCATTTCAACACTAAACCCACTTGGTACGCCATCTTGCAAATATTCGTATGGTGGAAAAGTTAAATCTGAACCAACATTTAATGTTTTTGTAGCAGCGGTTGCAGTGGTGGTCTGCGTACTGTTTTCTGGTTTGGCACAAGCTACCAATAACAAAGTGCTGAGTATGCTCGTAGCAAAAATCGCGTTATATTTCATTTTAAATCCTATGCTTTAGCTTTAATTTATTAGACCTCTTGCGAAAGTAAAAAATTGTTTATACTAGTCCCATGAAATATGAAAATTTAACTAGATTTAAT
>NZ_CANQLZ010000027.1 GCF_947624825.1 uncultured Acinetobacter sp. | reverse complement strand
GGGGTATCGCCAAGTGGTAAGGCACCGGGTTTTGATCTCGGCATCCGTTGGTTCGAATCCAGCTACCCCTGCCATCTCTTTCCCAATTCTAACCGCCAAGGGTGCTTCATGCCCAATCTTGTCGTTTTTAGTGGAACTGCGCATCCACAATTCGCTCAAAAAGTCGTAAGCCATTTACATATTCCTCTAGGTGCTGCATCTGTTTCTACCTTCTCTGATGGTGAAATTGCTGTAGAAATTACTGAGAATGTGCGTGGTAAAGACGTATTTATCGTACAGCCTACTTGTGCCCCAACCAACAATAACCTCATGGAAATTTTGGTCATGGCAGACGCGCTGCGTCGTGCAAGTGCTGGTCGTATTACTGCAGTCATTCCTTACTTCGGTTATGCTCGTCAAGACCGTCGTCCTCGTTCAAGCCGTGTGCCAATTACTGCCAAAGTTGTTGCAGATATGCTAACAACAGTCGGAATTGACCGTGTGGTGATGATCGATTTACACGCTGACCAAATCCAAGGTTTCTTCGATATCCCTGTAGACAACATCTACGGTACACCAGCATTGTTGGCTGACTTACGTCAACAATCGCATCACAACCTCATGGTGGTTTCACCTGACGTAGGTGGTGTGGTACGTGCACGTGCTGTTGCAAAACAAATGGGCGATATTGATCTTGCAATTATCGATAAACGTCGTCAAAAAGCGAATGAATCACAAGTGATGCATTTGATTGGTGATGTGAAAGATCGTGACTGTGTCATTGTTGATGATATGGTCGATACTGCAGGTACATTGTGTAAAGCCGCTGATGCATTGAAAACTTTTGGTGCACGTAAAGTTGTCGCTTACGCAACTCACCCAGTATTATCTGGTAAAGCAATCGAAAACTTAAAAAATTCAGTGATCGATGAATTGGTAGTTACAGACACCATTCCGCTTTCAGAAGAAGCTTTAGCGCTTGGTAAGATTCGTCAAGTTTCAGTGGCAAGCATGGTTGCTGAAACAATTCGTCGTATTAACAACGAAGAATCTATTAGCGCAATGTTCGATTCTTATCTATAATCGAACGTTCAAATTTCAAAGCCCTGCCACTTGGCGGGGCTTTCTATCAACTAGACTGGTCGCGAGTCTAGTCCATTAACTTAAATAGGATGTCTATCATGGCAAACTTCGTATTAAATGCAGTAGCACGTGAAGAAGCAGTACAAGGGAAAGGTGCGAGCCGCCGCCTTCGTCTTCAAAACCAAGTTCCAGCAATCATTTACGGTGGCGAAGCTGCTCCTGTAACTGTAACTTTAGAACTTCGTCAACTTGTTAAGTTCTTAGAAAACAACTCTTTCTTTGAAGAAGTTATCGAAATTCAAGTAGGCGACAAAGTTGAAAACGTTAAAATCCAAGCGTTACAACGTCACCCTGCTAAAAACACGCCTATGCACGCTGACTTCAAACGCGCATAAGTGTTTATTGGTGTAATTAGTGGCTAATCTTTCGCTAATTGTTGGTTTGGGTAATCCCGGTCGGGAATATGCCCAAACCCGCCATAATGCAGGCTTTTGGTTTGTCGAACGCCTTGCAGAACGTTATGGTATCAATTTAAAAACCGACCCCAAATTTAACGGCATCAGCGGCCGTGGCAATATCGAAGGTCAAGACGTTCGTTTATTGTTGCCCACCACTTTTATGAACCTATCGGGTAAAAGTGTTGTGCCTTTCGCTAAATTCTACAATATTGCGCCTGAACGCATGTTGATTGCACATGATGAACTGGACATGAATCCAGGTGTCATTCGCCTAAAAACTGGCGGCGGTCACGGTGGTCACAATGGTCTACGCGATATCGTGCCACATACGGGTCCAAACTTTCACCGGTTACGTATTGGTATTGGTCATCCGGGTGCAAAGGATCAAGTTTCAGGTCATGTCTTAGGTAAAGCACCGAGCAAAGAACAAGATCTCATGGATGATGCAATTCATCATGCCCTTGCCCAAATCAAACTGTTGGTCAATGGCGATATTCAGCCTGCCATGAATCAAATTAACGCCTACAAGCCATAAAACGTATCCCCTTGCGCATTGTGTATTTTCAACGCACAATGCATTGCGCTCGTGTGCGCAAAATTAATGGATGAATTGATCTTATTGGGAGCTTGCTATGCTATCTCGTTTACTTAAATGCAAAATTCACCGTGCGGTGGTGACTCATGCGGAATTGCACTATGAAGGTTCATGTGCAATTGATGGTACTTTAATGGACCTCGCAGGGATTCGTGAATACGAAGAAATTCACGTCTGGAACGTAACGAATGGCAAACGCTTTACCACTTATGCAATTCGTGGTGAAGAAGATTCTGGCATTATTTCAGTCAATGGTGGTGCTGCCCATCAAGCAGATGTAGGTGATTTAGTGATTATTGCCACTTTTGGTGATTTTACTGAAGCTGAGGCAGATGCACATCAACCACGTTTGGTTTATGCCAACCCAAATAACACAGTCAATCACACTGCAAACTGTATTCCAGTACAAGTCGCTTAAAGTTTAACTGTGTATAAAAAACCCGCCAATTGCGGGTTTTTTTATACTTGGTCAAATTGTATTTTGCCGTGTAGCAAATGATAGCGAATGCCTTGAGCACGCTTAAATGCCACGTCATAAGAGGCATTGGCAAGCGTTAATACACGTTGCTCAAATTCATCCCACAATGGACGCACTTGTTTATAGTGAATACCCAAGCCACTGTCATCGGTTAAATGGCGGTTTTTTTCACACAGTTTTAACGCATGATACAACTTACGCCCACGACTGGCATCACTACGTAAACGCACGCGTTTTGAGTGTAAAAAGCCCTCTACGTGCTGTAGCTTGGCAAGTGGCAGCATCGGAACTAAGATTTGATCAAGCTGGGCATCTAGACGAATCCAGACAGCAATATGTTGCTCAGGGGTATATTGATTCCAATGAATGACTTCATGGCTAAAACGTCGACATCCACGACAGACCAAATCCCCAAACACAGTAGAACAACGCCCTGCACACGGGGTTAAAGAGGCAATTCGACGCTCATTGCTCAAAATAAAAACTCCACATTCTGCCTTAAGATTTAGCGCGCCTAGCATAGCTTGATCGAGTACGATTAAAAAGCCTTATTTTTTGTAGGGAAATTTTGAATATTGTCAGAATTTCAGTTAAAATGTGCTCCTTTAAAATTTACTAGCTACATTTGGAGTATCCATGAACGCTACTGTAGAACAGCTTGCACCTGTAGAACAGCAAGCGACCGCTGACTGGGTTGTTGCGGCACTTTATCAATTCAAAGAAGTTCAAGATCCTGCCGATCTTCAACAACGTCTTTTAGACTTGGTAAATACCATCAATCTTTGCGGTACTCTTATTGTAGCTGGCGAAGGCATTAACGGCACCGTTGCCGGTGATCGTGCTTCAATTGACACAATTCATCAATTCCTTTTAAGCGAAGGTTTTAATGAAATGGAATATAAAGAATCACATAGTGATGAAAAACCATTTCGTAAAATGAAAATCAAGCTCAAAAAAGAGATCGTGACTTTAGGCGTACCCGTTCAACCACGTGATTTGGTAGGTCACTATCTTGATCCTAAAGAATGGAACGAACTGATTGCACGTGACGACGTCATTTTGGTCGACACCCGTAATGACTACGAATACAAAGCAGGTACCTTTAAAGGTGCACTCGACCCAAAAACTGAAACTTTCCGCGAATTCCCTGAATACGTAAAAAATAACCTCGAACAGCATAAAGATAAAAAAATCGCCATGTTCTGTACAGGTGGTATTCGTTGTGAAAAATCAACCTCGTTGCTTTTACAAGAAGGTTTTACCGAGGTTTATCACTTAAAAGGCGGTATCTTAAAATACCTAGAAGAAACTCCACCTGAACAAAGCATGTGGGAAGGTGAATGCTTCGTGTTTGATGGTCGTACAGCGGTCACGCATGGCGTTGAAGAAGGTCAAAATGTGAAGTGTCATGCCTGTGGTTGGCCTTTACTTCCTGAAGAAGTAGAATTGCCAAGCTATGAGCATGGTGTGTCTTGCGTGTACTGTATTGATAAAACCACAGAGAAGCAAAAAGAAGGCTTCCGTATGCGTCAATCACAAATTGCTGCTGCAAAACGTAAGCGTCTGTAATACGGTTACCTTAAAGCCCGCATCTTGCGGGCTTTTTTTGATTTACAAAAGCGTGCTTTATCTTGTATTCAAAGCCGTTTAGCATCAAATTCTTTGCTTAAATTACATGAGCGTATTATTTTGACTGACTGGATTATTGGCATCATGGAGCGCCTAGGTTACTTAGGCATTGCGCTGTTGATGTTCCTTGATAATGTATTTCCTCCCATTCCCTCAGAAATCATTATGCCCTCTGCCGGCTATACGGCTTCCCAAGGCTCATTAACCTTAATGGGTGTGATTATTGCGGGCAGCTTTGGCTCAATGTTAGCCGCTGCCGTGCTGTATTGGCTCGGGTACCAATTTAGTCATGCGGCCATTTTTCGTTTTGTCGACCGCTATGGTAAATATTTATTTATTAAATCAGAAGATGTAAAAAAATCATTGGCATGGTTTGAACAATATGGTCATCGGATTGTATTTTTTGGACGTATGGTACCTGCGGTACGCTCTTTAATTAGTATTCCTGCTGGCATGAGCCGTATGCCTTTTTGGAAATTTATGCTGTTTAGTAGCTTAGGTACCATCATTTGGACTACATTTTTAGCCTGTATAGGTTTTTACTTTGGCGAAAATCAAGCCTTAATGCAGCAAATTTTTAGCCAAGTGGGCTATGTCATCGTCGCGATAGTTATTGTGATTGTAGGGGTGATTTTATACCGGCGCCACTTGCGTAAAAAACGCCATTAAAAAAAGCACCCTCGGGTGCTTTTTTAGTCTAAAACTTAGCTTGGTGTGTGATACATCAAATAAATTTCATTTAAATTATCTGGAATTTCTTCTGCTAATTCGTCCATTAACTGACCGTTACGACGGAAGGTTTCCATTTGCGGATCTTCTTCATCAATACCGCTAAACACCATAATCGGTAAAGTTAAATCCACCAATTGCTCTTCAAATTCATCGGTAAACCAAGCTTCTTCATTTAAGAACATAGCATCTACGAAACCTACGCTCCAATCACCTAGGCTTGATTCAGTATCTGCTTCTTCAATTTCAAAAGGAAATTCAATACCGTCTTCATTGGCTAAGCTTTGACGAATCGCATCTAACCATGCTTTAACCTGTGCGATGATTTCTGCTGGAACCTTTTTCTGATTGCCTTCGAATAATTCATCCAACCATTTGTCAAACTGAGGGCCAACTGCAATGGCACATAAAAAACCATGTGTCGCAGCAAAATCTAGACCGTACTCGTTTTGGTCGCCATCTAAATATTCGCTTAACTGGTCTAAATCAAAAGCACTCATCTAATATCCAAACTTAGAAATATCGAAAGGTTTAGCATAGCATTTATTCAAGCCATGCTACATGAAAATTGCTTAATCTTTGTCGTCAAAATCATCGTCATCGTCGATGTCGTAATCAAAATCTTTAAGTTCACGTTCTAAACGACGTTGCGCGAGTAATTCATCGATGAGGCGGCGTTTTTCCAACGACTCTTTAGCACTCAACTTCGGTGAGGCCTCCTCGAAATTAACATCATCATCACCGTAGTTATCATCTAGTTCAAAATCTGTCGAAGACACTAAAACTACCTCTAATGAAAAAATGTAATGGGTCTAGGCGCTATTTATCTGCCTTTGTTGATCTTGTCAAGTTTTATTGTAAAAACACGCTAAAATTAAAGTTTTTAATACAATTCGTGCTTTTATTTTCTGTGTATTTATTGAACAATGAACGCTTGATATCAAAATATGTTAAAATATATAAAGATTTACAGCAATGCTGCTATTTGTGCTTGTAATTTAAACACGCACCCCCATATTGAACTTAAACCCTATAGCGACAAATCATGCCTGAACAATCAATTCAAAAACTATGTTTTGAAATTGTGCTATCATGCACGGTTTTTTACTGCCACAGATTTAACCAAGAGTAAGCAAAGATGAGCGATATGACTTCCCCTACTTCTCAAGTAGCGGCGCTGATTAGCCGAGGCAAAGAGCAAGGTTACTTAACTTACGCTGAGGTTAACGATCATCTCCCAGACTCAATCACTGAAAGTGAACAGATTGAAGACATTATTCAAATGCTTCAAGACGTCGGTATTCCTGTGCATGAACGTGCGCCTGAATCTGATGATGCTATGTTCGACTCAAACAATGCTGATGCAGCCGATGAAGTAGCGGAAGAAGAAGCCGCTGCGGTATTAGCATCTGTAGAAAATGAGCCAGGTCGTACCACAGACCCTGTACGTATGTATATGCGTGAAATGGGTACGGTTGAGCTGTTAACGCGTGAAGGCGAAATTAGCATTGCCAAACGTATTGAAGAAGGGATCCGTGACGTTCTCAATTCAATTGCGTACTGGCCAAATGCCGTTGAAGTTGTTCTCCAAGAATATAATGAATATGTCGCAGGCGAGCGCCGTCTTGCTGACGTTTTATCTGGTTATTTAGACCCAGAAACTGATGATGATATTCCTGAAGTTTTAGAAGAGGAAGTGGTATTAGAAGAAGATACCCCGTCTAAAACCACCAAAGATGTCAAACTTGACGACGAAGATGAAGACGAAGAATCAGAAAGTGATGATGATTCTGAAGCTGATTCAGGTCCTGACCCTGAAATTGCCAAAGTGCGTTTTGCTGAATTAAGCGATGCGTGGAACAACACTAAACTTGCCATTGAAAAACACGGTCGTGACAGCCAAGAAGCAACTCAAGCACTTGAAGCACTTGCAACTGTATTTATGATGTTTAAGTTTACCCCACGTCTATTTGATTTAATTTCAGAGATGATTCGTGGTACACATGATCAAATTCGTGCTTCAGAACGTGAAGTGATGCGCTATGCGATCCGTCGTGGTCGTATGGACCGTACCCAGTTCCGTACTACCTTCCCAGGTCAAGAGTCAAACTTTGCTTGGTTAGATGAACAAGTTGCCAAAGCCACACCTGAGCAAAAAGGCTACCTTGAAAAAGTACGCCCAGATATTTTAGCGTTCCAACAAAAGATCGCGGATATTGAAAAAGAGCTAGGTTTAAGCGTTAAAGACATCAAAGACATTTCAAAACGTATGGCGGTTGGTGAAGCCAAAGCTCGTCGTGCTAAAAAAGAAATGGTTGAAGCGAACTTACGTCTTGTCATCTCAATTGCTAAAAAGTACACCAACCGTGGCTTACAGTTCTTGGATTTAATTCAAGAAGGTAACATTGGCTTGATGAAAGCGGTTGATAAGTTTGAATACCGTCGTGGTTATAAATTCTCGACTTATGCAACATGGTGGATTCGTCAGGCAATTACCCGTTCAATTGCAGACCAAGCGCGTACCATTCGTATTCCGGTACACATGATCGAAACCATTAACAAGATTAACCGTGTTTCGCGTCAGTTGTTACAAGAAATGGGCCGTGAACCGACACCTGAAGAATTAGGTGAACGTTTAGAAATGGACGAAGTAAAAGTACGTAAAGTACTGAAAATCGCCAAAGAGCCAATTTCTATGGAAACGCCAATTGGTGACGATGAAGATTCACATCTTGGTGACTTCATTGAAGACAGCAACATCACTTCACCAATTGATGCAGCAACGTCTGAAGGCTTAAAAGAAGCGACCCGTGAAGTGTTAGAAAACTTAACTGAACGTGAAGCTAAAGTCTTAAAAATGCGTTTTGGTATTGATATGCCAACTGACCATACTTTAGAAGAAGTGGGTAAACAATTTGATGTCACGCGTGAGCGTATCCGTCAGATTGAGGCAAAAGCATTACGTAAATTACGTCATCCATCTCGTTCTGAACATTTACGTTCATTCCTTGAGAATGACTAATCTATACATGCAACAATACTGACTTGAATATGGGGGAATCTCCCCCATAATATGAGTATAAGCGCATACATCAAAATACCTGCTTTTAGCAGGTATTTTTAATTAAGAGGTGTCCCATGATTGACATGACCAATCGTACTCCATCACGCGAACTCCAAGAAGATCTTTGGGTTTTTCCTATGGACTATCCAATTAAATTGATTGGTCTTGCAGGTGCTGAGTTACATGCGGCTGTGACAGAAATTTTTGTAAAGCATTTTCCAGAATTTGATGGCAATAGCATGAGTGTTACCCCATCACGTACAGGTAAGTATCATTCAATTACCGCTCAGCTACGTTTTGAAGAACTTGAGCAAGTACATGCTGTCTATGCTGATCTTGCTGCTTGTCCGTTAATTCGTACTGCCCTGTAAGTTAAAAAAACACGCACTTTGCGTGTTTTTTTATGGCTCACCTTTTTATGTTAATTCATCTTATAATCAGCAGCACTTGTTCGATTGTATAGGACACATACTGTGACAGATGTGGTTAAACCTGCTTTAGTAATTCGTCATTATCACGACTTAACCCCGTATGAAGCACGCTTTTTAGAGATGAAAAGCTTAACCGAACAGCGTGATGAAACCACACCCGATGAACTGTGGATTTTGCAGCATCATGAGGTACTCACCCAAGGGCAAGCCGGCAAACCTGAGCATGTGCTAATGCCAAGCCATATTCCATTGGTGCAAAGCGACCGTGGTGGTCAAGTGACATGGCATGGTCCGGGACAATTGGTGGCTTACTTTATGTTTGATCTCAATCGTCTAGGTTGGAATGTCAGAACTTTGGTCAGCTATGCTGAAAACCTGATGATTCATTTGCTGCAAAAGTATGGCATTGCTGCCTATGCCAAAGCAGATGCACCGGGCGTTTATGTCAATGAGCGTAAAATTGGCTCACTCGGTTTTAAAATTCGTAAAGGTCGTAGTTATCATGGCTTAGCACTTAACATCGATTGCGACTTATTTGGTTTTCAAACCATTAATCCGTGTGGCTATGCTGGACTTGAAATGGTTCGGGTCATGGATTTGGTGCCTAATTATCCCCGCTTTGATGACTTATGCCGCGATATGATTGCAAGTTTAACCACGAGCGGTTACTTTAGTGATATTCAAGTGATTGATGCTTAAATTAAAAAATAATCTTTAATAAAAAAAGGATGCATCTGTGATTGCAGCAAGCGCCGTTAAACCCACATTACAGCAAATCTATGTCAAAACCATGATGGACGTGATTGGGCGTGGTTTGGTCATGGCAAGCCAAGTCGATCAAGAAGTGCAACACGAAATCAGTCAATTTCCGGTAGGATTTGTACTCTCGATGAGTGTCTTCCCGAATGGTCCTGCTTTTGTGGCACAAGTCAACTCAAATGGACAGTTGAATTTACTCAATGAATATGCAGACAAGCCTGATTTGACGGTGCGTTTTAAACATATGCATCATGCCTTTTTGGTGTTTTCTTTTCAAGAAAGTACCGCCCAAGCCTTTGCCAATGACCGTATGGTAGCAGATGGCGATTTAAGCTATGCCATTCGTTTGGTGCGTTGCTTAAATAAAATGGAAGCACTGATTTTACCTAAACTTGTGGCTGAACTTGCCGTCAAACAATATCCAACTCAATTACCCTTAAAAGACAAATTACGTGGTGCTGCCAATATTTATTTAAAAGTGGCGCAATCTTATTTAAAACGGAGTGATCAGCATGGCTAAGCCTTATTACGAATTTTTCTGTCCGGTGAAAGTCATTGCAGGTCATGCAGCACTTGAACACATCCCCTTTGAACTGGCAACTTTGGGTGCTAAACGTGTCCTCATTATTACCGACAAAGGCGTGCGTCAGAATCAACTTTTAACCCCTATTGAAGCAGCATTTGCAGCAAGCGATAGCGTAATTGCGGGCATTTTTGATGATGTGCCACCAGATTCAAGTTTACATACCGTACGCCTAGCAGCCCAACTGTACCGTGAGCAACAATGTGATGCGATTATTGCCGTCGGTGGTGGTTCAGTCATTGATACCTCAAAAGCCACCAATATTTTAGTCTCTGAAGGTGGTGACGACCTATTGCAATATTCCGGCGCTCACAATTTACCTAAACCGCTTAAACCGTTTTTTGTGATTCCCACCACGTCAGGAACGGGTTCTGAAGTGACCATGGTGGCTGTAGTGGCTGATCCTGAAAAAAATGTCAAAATAGCATTTGCGTCGTATTACTTAATGCCACATGCAGCGATTTTAGATCCACGCATGACCCAAACCTTGCCACCTCATTTAACCGCAATGACAGCAATGGATGCCATGACGCATGCCATTGAAGCTTATACCTGTATGGCAGCCAATCCAATTAGTGATGCTTATGCGACAGCGGCAATTAAAAAAATTAGTGAAAATCTGTTTCATGTATTAGATAACCCTGAAGATGCTCAAGCGCGCTTAGAACTTGCTCAAGCTTCTACCATGGCAGGCATTGCATTTTCTAATTCTATGGTCGGCTTGGTACATTCCTTAGGGCATGCTTTAGGTGCAGTTGCACATTTACCGCATGGTTTATGTATGAATCTGTTTTTGCCTTACGTGCTTGAATACAATCAATCGGTCAATGGCGATAAAATCGCAGATTTATTATTGCCGTTTGCCGGTGCTGAAATCTATGCACAAACGTCTGCACACTTACGGGCTGAAAAAACCATCCGCAGCATTAGCACCATGCGCGATCGCTTATATAGCCTCACCCAATTACCACGCACATTGCGTGAAACCCATAAAGTCAGCCAAGCACAATTTGATGAAATTGCTGACAAAGCCCTGAACGATGGTTCCATTATTTATAATCCTAAAGAAGCCACCTTGCATGATTTAAAGCAGATCTTAGAAAAAGCTTGGTAATTTAAAAAATTTACGCCAATATAGCGCAAAAATCAGCCTGATGTTTTTTTGAGCATCAGGCTTTTATTGTTTGCTAGTTTCGCTTCAACAACATGGCATATTTTGTGCTAGCAGCAAGATACAGCTGCTGACAAATGCACACATTTGAAGTAGATTGGCGCAGTTTTATTTTATCTATGGGGGGATCGTTCGTCTCAAACGATCCTTATACACAATGACTGATCCTTGATCAACGATTAAGAGGATAACGCCGTTGACTAATGTTCATGGGACTCAATCGGTAGCGAAACTGCAAAAAACGCTAGGGCTGTGGCATATTATTATTATTGGTTTGGCTTATATCCAACCCATGACCTTGTTTGATACCTTTGGTTTGGTATCTGACGAAAGTAATCTTCATGTTCCAACCTCTTATATTTTTGCCTTAGTGGCAATTTTATTAACTTCACTTAGCTATGGTCATATGATCCGTCGTTATCCATCTTCGGGTTCGGCGTACACCTATGCACAAAAATCCATTCACCCCAATGTGGGCTTTATGGTGGGTTGGTCGTCGTGGCTTGATTATTTACTCTCGCCAATGGTGAACATTATTTTGGCGGTGATTTATTTAGAAGCGCTCTTCCCTGCTGTCAATCATTGGGTTTGGGTGGTGGTGCTTACAGCCTTTATGACGGGGATCAACTTACGTGGTGCACGTTTTGTTGCCAACTTTAACAGTCTGATTGTGTTTGTACAGTTGATTGTAATTGCAGTATTTACTTACCTTGTATACAGCAAATTACAAGCAGGCTTGAATGCCGATGGCCCAATTTCAGCTGATGCACGTTATCAATTATGGAGTCTTGAACCTTTTTGGAACGAGCTGACCTCTGTTGGTGCATTGATTACCGGTGCCACTTTACTATGCTTCTCCTTCACAGGTTTTGACTCACTGAGTTCATTAGCTGAAGAAACCAAAGATACAGAAAAAACCTTACCCAAAGCAATTTTCTTAACTGCACTCATTGCAGGTGTGATTTTTATTGTCAGCACCTACTTTATGCAAATTTACTTCCCGAATAATCCGGGCAGTTATTTTGAAAACATTGCTGAAACACAACCTGAAATTCTTATGTTGGTGGGTGGTTCGTTGTTCCAAGCTTATGTACTTGGCTTTGCCATTGTGACTGTTATGGCATCTGGTATTTCAGCGCATGCCGGCGTATCACGTTTAATGTATGTGATGGGTCGTGATGGCGTGATTAACAAGAAGATCTTTGGTCATATTAGTCCAAAAAGCTTTACACCGTCTTACAATATTTTAATTGTGGGTGTTGTGGCGTTAACCGCAGGCTTTATGGATTTAGACATGGTCATCTCATTAATTAGCTTTGGTGCTTTAACTGCATTCACCTTTGTCAATTTATCGGTGATTTCACGTTATGCATTACGTGATGGGCGTACCAAAACCTTTAAAGATATTCTCAATTATGTGATTGTGCCTTTATTAGGTTTCATTAGCGTATTTGCCTTATGGCTTGAAATTGAAGAGGACTCGTTAAAATATGGTTTATGGTGGGCAATGCTGGGGATTTTATACTTAGGTTATAAAACCAAAGGCTTTAAACAACCTGCTCCACAACACAACGAGTTTGACGAACGTTAAAATTGGGTATTAAAAAAAGGCGCTTGATGCGCCTTTTTTATGTCTTAACGCAAGCGGCAGTAAAAGCCCATTTGCGTATCAATGCGATTATCTTTAAAACCTAAACTTTGAATAAAAGCGTTACGATCTTGTAATAGCTTTTGCCCTGCGATGCTTAAACGTCCACGATTAATATAGGCTGCGTTATACATATCATTGACTACGCTTTGATAAATGCCACACACTTCTTGACGCTTAGCTTTGGTCAGCTCTCGGCCACGCCAAGTCCGTTCAAAATCATTTTGCGTTAAGGTTTTGCCCCATGCCTCAATTTTTTGATTCATATGTTGTTGCATGCTTTGTAATGCAGTTTGAATTTCAGCACGCGTATAGGGTTGTATAGAGGCTACTTGTTGGACTACAGCTTCATCATGCGCAAAGAGATTGCTATTACAGCTCATGAAGATCAGGCATAGACTGAATTGATGTTTTAATAATGGTTGAATTGGCACCCTAAGCTCACTTGTGATGTTCTTACACAGGTTATAACTAAAATTGTGGCAATAAAAAAGATGCTAAACAAAAAACCACCCCAATGGGGTGGTTTTTTTTATAAGGTTTTAAAGCCCTGCTGACGCCATGCTTCATACACAATCACCGCAGTGGCATTGGATAAATTCAAACTACGTGAATTTTCCGCCATCGGCAAACGAATCCAATGCTCTTGTGGAAACATTAAACGCACCTGTTCCGGTAAGCCGCGGGTTTCAGGTCCCATCAGCAATGCAATCGGACGATTTAAATCCGAGGTATGCGGGGTTTGGCTACCTTTGGTGGTTAAAGGATAGATTGCATCCGCTCCAATGCCTTTATTGGCTAAATCTGCAAGGCATTGGTCGATGTTATCCCAAATTTGCATATTGGCATATTCGTGATAGTCCAAACCTGCGCGTTTGAGTTTTTTATCATCCAATTCAAAACCTAAAGGTTTGACCAAATGCAGCTGTGCACCGGTATTGGCACATAAACGAATGATATTGCCTGTGTTGGCAGGAATTTCTGGTTCGTATAACACAACATGGATCACGAAAGTTCTACCTATTGCATGGGGAAGGCCTTAGCCTTGCCACTGTAATTTTTCACGTAAACGGACCACTTCACCAATAATAGTTAAAGTGGGTGCTTGAATTTGATGTGCGCTGATTTGACTGACAATATCGGCTAAAGTGCCAACCACAACTTTTTGCTCAGGTGTTGTGCCTTTAGACACCAACGCCACCGGCATATCAGGACGTTGACCATATTCAATTAAGCGCTGACAAATTTTCTCTAAGCCCACCAAGCCCATATACAGCACAAGGGTTTGATTTTCATACACCAACTCTTGCCACGGCAATTCAGGTGAGCCTTCTTTTAAATGCCCCGTTAAAAAACGTACGCTTTGTGCATAGTCACGATGGGTCAAAGGAATACCTGCATAGGCAGAACAGCCTGATGCAGCAGTAATGCCCGGCACCACTTGAAATGGCACACCTGCAGCAAACAGCTCTTCAATTTCTTCGCCACCACGCCCAAAGATAAATGGATCACCGCCTTTTAAGCGACAAACACGTTTACCTTGTTGCGCATATTTGACCAACAAGGCGTTAATACCTTCTTGTGGCACAGCATGATTAGCACGCGCTTTACCCACATAGACTTTTTCTGCATCACGGCGACACAAGTCCATAATTGGCTGCGACACCAAACGATCGTAAATCACCACGTCAGCTTGTTGCATTAAACGTAAAGCTTTTAAAGTCAGTAGCTCAGGGTCACCCGGACCTGCACCCACTAAATACACTTCGCCTTTTGGCGTTTGCCATGTGTTTAAAGCCTGCTCAATTAAACGCTCAGCTTCAACTACATTATCACTAAACACCTGTTCTTTAAGTGGACCTGCATACAGGTCTTCCCAAAAAATACGACGTTCATCCGGATTGACAATTTTGGCTTTAACACGCGTACGCCATTGACCTGAAAATGCGGCCAATTTTCCCATACCATGTGGAATCGTGCTTTCTAGTTGGGTACGAATTTGGCGCGATAAAACTGGCGATGTGCCGTTACTGGCAATTGAAATCACCAAAGGCGAACGATCTACAATCGCAGGCACCATAAAACGGCAATGGGGTGGATCATCGACACTATTGACCAAGATATTGTGCGCTTCACATACCTCAAACACTGCTTGGTTAACATCGGCTTGATCGGTTGCGGCAATCACTAAACGATAATGCGCAAGAGGAAAATCTGTACTAAAAGGCGCTTCAATATATTGACCCAGACTTTGGCTGACCAATTCACGTAAATTGTCTTCAATATCAGGTGAAACTACATCAATACATGCACCGGCTTTTTGCAGCAGCAGCGCTTTACGGTAGGCAATATGTCCACCACCGACAATCAAACAAGGTTGCTGTTGCAACTTTAAAGAGATGGGAAAGATATCCACGGCGAGCCTCTCAAGATTTGTCTTTGATTGTCCAAAAAATTACGATGCCCTATAGGCATCGTAATCACAAAATTAAACCTGCTTAGTCAATGAATTCTAAGCCGCCCATATACGGACGTAATACTTGCGGAATTTCAATTGAACCATCAGCGCGTTGGTAGTTTTCCATCACTGCCAATAAAGTACGACCCACAGCCAAACCTGAACCGTTTAGAGTGTGCACAAATTCAGTTTTCTTTTGATCAGCGCGGTAACGTGCTTTCATACGACGTGCTTGGAAGTCACCCATGCATGAACATGATGAAATTTCACGGTAGGTATTTTGGCTTGGTACCCACACTTCTAAGTCATAGGTTTTAATCGCGCCAAAACCCATATCACCGCCACATAACACTACTTTACGGTACGGTAAACCGAGTGCTTTTAAGATGCCTTCTGCATGACCGGTTAATTCTTCTAACGCGTCCATTGAGTGCTCAGGCTTTACAATTTGCACCATCTCAACTTTGTCAAATTGATGCTGACGGATTAAACCACGCGTATCACGACCATAAGAACCCGCTTCACTACGGAAACATGGCGTATGCGCTGCATATTTGAGTGGTAAACGCTCAGGATCAATAATCTCAT
This sequence comes from uncultured Acinetobacter sp., assembly GCF_947624825.1. GTDB lineage: Bacteria > Pseudomonadota > Gammaproteobacteria > Pseudomonadales > Moraxellaceae > Acinetobacter. Next base: position 21,138 of record NZ_CANQLZ010000027.1, on the reverse strand, counting down.
CACGTACAAAGTTAGTCACTGGCACTTCAGCGGTCGGGATTAAATAGAATTCTTTTTCACCTTGTAATTTGAATAAGTCTTCTTCAAATTTAGGTAATTGACCTGTACCACGTAATGATTCAGCATTAACCAAATATGGCACATATGCTTCGGTATAACCGTGATTTAGGGTATGCGTATCGAGCATAAATTGGGTTAAAGCACGTTGTAGACGCGCCAAAGACCCTTTTAATACGCTAAAGCGAGAACCGGTCAATTTAGTTGCTGTTTCAAACTCTAAACCGCCCATCCACTCGCCAAGGTCGGTATGATCTTTAATTTCAAAATCAAACTGACGCGGTGTGCCCCATTTTAACACTTCAACGTTATCATTTTCGTCACGACCTTCAGGTACAGACTCATGTGGTAAGTTTGGAATGTTTAAAGACTTTTCTTCAAGCTCGGTTTGCAATTGAGCCAATGCTTGTTCAGCGGCTTTGATTTCATCACCAATCGCGGCCATACGCGCCATGATTTCAGAGGCATCGCCACCTGCTTTTTTAAGCTGACCGACTTGTTTGGCACCCGCATTACGTTCTGCTTGTAAAGTTTCAGCTTTTGACTGAATCTCTTTACGGCGTGCTTCTAAATCCGCCCATTCTGCCACATCAAGCTGTACACCACGTTTTGCTAAGGCTAAATTTACAGCCTCAATATTATTTCTGAGTAATTTCGGGTCGATCATAGCCAATCTTTAAAAGAAAAAAACTGCCTATAGTGTAAGCTGTTCAACGCAAAAAATACAGTAATCACGCTTGCTTGCTGTGTCTTATTACAACAATTGCCCCATTTTTAAGGTTTCATATCACTTGGCAAACTTGGTAAATATTCAGGCTTAATAATGTCAGATAAAGCGCTATAGGGAATATGTAGTTCGGTCATACCCTCGCTATAGTTGCCTAATTCAAAAACTGGATACACCAAGGTGAAGCCTTGTGCTGCAAAATAAAAATTGTCACTGAGTTTGAGTTGCTCAGCTTCAATCTGACGTACTTTAAGCCATGCTTCATTGTGACGATATAACAAGCTCAATAAAGCTGCCTGCTGATTTTTTTGCAATACATCACTGAGCGCTAAACGCTGTTGTAGATTTAAATCTAAATTGACATATTCTTGATGCAATAGACTGTGCGGCAAATGCGTGCCAGAGCTATTACTTTGCAAAGTAAACAAAGCCAACTGATTTCTTTGCGCAATATAACTGACAAAGTGCTGATGATGCGCCAATGAGGCTGGCTCATTTAAATCAGGTACAATCCGCTGTTGCGCTATATCAAAGGCTTTGGGTGCAAGTTGGGTTAAACGTTTTACAAAGTAAGCATCAATCCATGGCAAGTTGGTGTGTACCGTGTGCAAGTTATAACGCTCACAACCTTCTGACTCACAGACTTCAGCGCGTGGTAGATTCATCTGTATACTTTGACTACTCAACAGCACCACTTTAGCGGCTTCGGGTTTTGGGTCACTTGGATGCGGTGCATGTTTAGGCTGACATGCCGTCAGTAAAACTGTTAAGCCCATCATCATCCACACTGCAACTTTTTGCATGACACCACAATCTCTAGCCAAAACGAAGCCACACTATAGCGTCCAAAAAAATTCCATGCTAAAAAATGCAGCTCAATGTGCCATTTTTTAAACAAAAAGAGCAGCTCATAGGCTGCTCTTTTGGCACATACAACTTACTGCTCAATAATGTCTGTACCTTTAGGCGGGGTAAAGTTAAAAGTAGACGCCGGAATTTTGGCATTCACTTTGACATTATTGAAACGTACATGCGTGGTTTGACCCAATGAATCTTGCAAGATCATTAAGGTCGGTGCATTTTTAGCGCCAAAGCTAATGGTTAAGCTTTGAAATGCACCCTCTTTGTCTTTTGGATATAAGGTGTAATAGGTTTTGGTTTTATCAGGCTGCGAAATACGATAGGCCTGCTGAATTTGTGTGGTATTACCTGACAATAATAAAGCTGGAGTATTGGCCACTTGCTCATCGAGGTTTTGACGAATGGCTTGTTGTAAATCAGGATCATAAATCCAAACCGTGCGCCCAGTACTCACAATCGTTTGCTTAACAGGGCTATTAATTTGCCAAGAAAACTTGCCCGGACGCTCAACTTGCATGACCCCTTTAAAAGTTTGGTTCATGTGTTGTGCCGATAAACCTTTATTTTGATTGGCTTTACCTGACGTTTTTGTACTTTGTTCAAAGTTAGCCGTTAAACTTTGAATGGCGCTGAGTTGTTTGACTAAATTTTGGGTCGCCACTTGTTCAGTTGCAGGGGCTGCATAGGTAGTAGTGACCATTAACGGTGTCAGGCTGATTGCACCGACTGCCATTGCACTGAGTGTTTTCGCTAACAAATTCATCTGATCACGCTTATGTTGTTAAGTATTTATGTCATGTTAAACCAAATAGCATTGCTAATTTAGGAGAAAATCAGCAGTTTTGTTGTTTTATGTCTAAAAAGAAGCTGCTTTTATCCATCATGATGTAGAGGCATAAAAAAACCCGCAACAAGTGCGGGCTTTTTTTCTATTAAAACTTACGCTTCAACAGATACGTAGCGACGGCCAAATTGACCTTTCACTTCGAATTTGATTACGCCGTCAGCAGTAGCAAATAAAGTATGGTCACGGCCCATACCTACGTTTGTACCAGCGTGGAATTCAGTACCACGTTGACGAACGATAATGTTACCAGCAGTCACAGATTGACCGCCGTACATTTTAACACCTAGCATTTTAGGATTTGAGTCACGACCGTTTTTAGTCGAACCACCGGCTTTTTTAGACGCCATTTCAATATACTCCTAGAATTAGCCTGCGATCGCAGTAATTTTCAACTCAGTGAACCATTGACGGTGACCTTGTTGCTTACGATAGTGCTTACGACGACGCATTTTAACAATACGGATTTTGTCGTGACGACCGTGGCTAACAACTTCAGCAGTTACAGTAGCGCCAGCAACAACTGGAGCACCGATTTGAATGCTTTCGCCGTTTACAAGCATTAATACGTCATCAAACGTAATAGATGCGCCAACTTCAGCTTTCAATAATTCAACTTTAAGGGTTTCACCCTCAACAACACGGTGCTGTTTACCACCGGTTTGGATTACTGCGTACATAATGTACTCCAAAAGACCCGTGTGTCCGTGCCAATAAACAACATATTGAACTTCAAACGGACGCCACTGGGGATTATACGAAGCGAAGAATTTTAAGTGATATTGGACTAAACAACAAGCCATTTTACATAAAATATTGTGCCAAGAAAAAGGCAGCTTTGGTTAAAATTCCTGTTACTATTTGACCAAAGCAGGTGATTTTGTGTAAGTTTCACCGACTGAAATAGATTTTTAATGCTGCCTGATTTTACTCAAGTCAAACCCAAAGCGTTTATATTGAGTTGAAATGGGCTAAAAATGGCGGTTTTTCGAGCGCGTTGCATCAATGCAAAGGGTTTGCCAATGCCCTCTTTGCGATAAATTGTTACACTATCTTTGCAATTTTATATTTATAGAGGTTTGTCTTTCATGGCCATCGACTTTAAGCAAGATATTCTCGCTCCTGTTGCTCAAGACTTTGCTGCGATGGATACCTTTATTAACGAAGGCATTACCTCAAAAGTCGCACTTGTAATGGCAGTGAGTAAACATGTGGTAGAAGCGGGTGGCAAACGTATGCGCCCGATTATGTGTTTATTGGCGGCTAAAGCCTGTGGTGTAACTGACCTAGAACCGCATCGTCGTTTAGCGGCCATTATCGAGATGCTACATACAGCAACGTTGGTACATGATGATGTAGTGGATGAATCAGGTTTACGTCGTGGTCGTCCCACCGCCAATGCCACATGGAACAATCAAACCGCCGTTTTGGTGGGTGATTTTTTAATTTCACGTGCCTTTGACTTATTGGTAGATTTAGACGATTTAAAGTTACTCAAAAACTTCTCGACCGGTACTTGTGAGATTGCCGAAGGTGAAGTATTGCAATTGCAATCGCAACATCAACCCGATACCACAGAGCACACCTATTTAGCCATTATTCATGGTAAAACTTCACGCCTGTTTGAAATGGCGACCGAAGGCGCAGCGATTTTAGCCAAAAAACCTGAATATGCTTTGGCGTTAAAGAAATTTGCAGGTCACTTTGGCAATGCATTTCAAATCATTGACGATATTTTAGATTACACCTCAGATGCCGAAACTTTGGGTAAAAATATTGGTGATGATTTAATGGAAGGTAAACCGACCCTGCCACTTATTGCAGCTTTAAAAAATACCCAAGGCGATGAACATGCCATTATTCGTAAAAGTATTGCCACAGGCGGTACAGAACACTTAGAACGCGTGATTTCAATTGTGCAGCAATGTGGTGCTTTAGAGTATTGCCGCCAACGCGCCACCGAAGAAACTGAAGCTGCCATTGCCGCCTTACTTGAATTGCCTGAATCTCAATCACGCCAAGCATTAATGAATTTGTCGCATTTAGCGCTCCATCGTATTCAATAAGTTGCGTATGCAGACCACATTAAATCATATCTTATTAAACATGCAGCAGCAGCTCGACGCACGCGGGCTGCTCGATGACCAATTACTGATTGATCTCGTCAATCGTTTGCGCCCTGATGACCCACATAATGTGCAAGAAATTCATCAAAATTTAAATAAGCTGATGCAAAGTTTGTTACTTACCCCTTATGCGGTGAGTACCTTACAAAGCTTTATCTTACGTTTAATTAGCCAATACAAACAAAGCAGCTTGTATGCCGACACCGGTATTTTGTCGCAAGATGGATTTTGGAATCAGTTATTTAAACGTTTAGGTGCACATTTTTTACCTTTAATCCCTGATGCTACACAATTACAACAATTATTACGTCGGGTATTTCATCAACGCAGCGACCGTGATTGGCTAGATCATATTCGTGACCAACAGTGGCAACGTCTGTGTAATATTTTGTCGCAAGGTCACAGTAATCAAGCACAAAAAAATCAAATTCAAAGTGAACTGATTAAAGCGGTCACGGTATTGTCCTACCGTATTAGTGGCATTGGTTTGTATCCAGAATTTATTGATGCTTATCCTGAACTGACAGAATATGAGTCGCCTTTTTTAGTGCAAAACCGTGAAATCATTGATTTTATTCGTCACTATAAAGATTTACACCGTAATAGCCAACAGATGATGGTAATTGCTCCACCCGATGCAGCCCAAGCGTTGGTGATGATTGAGCAATGCCACGATGTGGTGCAAAAAATTCGCCGCTCAACCAAACGTATTGGTGTAAGTGTTAGTCTCACCTACTTATTAACGCTACTTGAGCAATGTTTAGAACGCTTAGAATTGTTGCTTAATTTGATTGTTGAAGATGAGCCTGTACGTTTTAAATTGCTTAAAGAATTATTGGTTGAAGTGATTGCCACCAGCTACGATGAGCTAAGTGTACGCTCATTACTGACGACCAATAGCGAATTAATTGCGCTACAAGTCACTGAAAATGCGAGCAAAACGGGCGAGCATTATGTCAGTAGCGACAAACAAGGCTTTTTTGGCATGTATAAGTCAGCCGCAGGTGCTGGTGTCATCATTGCCATTATGGCCACTTTAAAAACCTTAATGGCACGCGTGTCTATGGCGCCATTAATGCAAGCTTTAAGTTATAGCCTCAATTATTCCTTAGGCTTTATGCTGATTCATGTACTGCATTTTACCGTGGCCACCAAGCAACCTGCCATGACCGCAGCCGCTTTGGCCTCTACGGTACAACGCGGTAAAGGCTCAAAAATGGCGCAATTGGCAGAACTTGCCGCCTTAATTGTCAATATTATTCGTACACAATTTATTGCCATTTTGGGCAATATCTCGATTGCCATTCCGACAGCTGCTTGCATTGCTATGTTTTGGGACTTGGCTTTACATGAACCCCTGATGACGCATGCCAAAGCGGCCAAAACATTGCATGATTTAAATCCATTTACCTCACTTGCTGTGCCACATGCTGCCATTGCAGGGGTATTTTTGTTTTTATCGGGTTTACTTGCAGGTTATTACGACAATATGGCGGTGTACCGTAAGATTGGTCCACGTTTAAAAGCCCATCGTCGTTTAAAAGCGCTGTTAGGCGAGGCGCGTTTGTATCGTTTTGCCGATTATGTGCAGCGTAATTTTGGAGCCTTAGCTGGTAATTTCTTATTTGGAATTATGCTTGGTAGTATGGGAACCATTGGCTTTTTACTGGGTTTACCTTTAGATATTCGGCATATTGCGTTTGCCTCGGCCAATTTTATTCAAGGGCTACTCACCATTAACCAACCTGATTTAGGCTTGGTGATTGTATCTTTGTTAGGCGTGTTACTGATTGGTTTAACCAACTTGTTTGTTAGTTTTACTTTAACCGTTATTGTAGCCCTACGCGCCCGTCGGGTACGCTTTGAACAATGGCAACCTTTAGCTAAATTGGTGCTCATGCATTTTGTCACTCGCCCAAGTGATTTCTTTTGGCCACCCAAACAAGCCATCGCGATTGAACAAGAATTACAAAAAAAATCTGGTACATCTTAATCTTTAACCGTAAAACTTTTAAACATTGACTGTCCTGTGTGGCTTTGATCTTTGCTTGAAAAGAAGTGTACTGACAAGTACACTTTGTCGTTGAAGATTCGCCACACAATCACTGGTTGCCACATACAGGGGGCAATTTATGTCTTACCACCTACTCATTTTGGGTTGTTCGTTGGTATTTTTTAGTCTCGTGCTGATTCAAACCCCATCTTTACAGCCCATTGATTTGGCTGTTGTAGCGTGGGTGAGTGAGCAACGGAGCGAGACCTTAAATTACATTGCACAAACTTTGTCATTTTTAGGTGGCATGCCTGCGTTATTATTTTTTGCCACGCTTTGGTGTACTGCCCTTGCTTGGTATAAAAAATACGCCATGATCGCTTTCATTGTATTTGGACTAATCGGCAGTATTGCCTGTGCATGGTTACTCAAATACGCCTTTGATTTAGCCCGCCCACCAGAAATTTATCATCTGGTCAATAGCTATGGAGCGTCGTTTCCAAGCGCGCATAGTTTTTATGCAGCAAGTTTAGCTGTCTTGATACTTTTTGTGACCCAACAGCATCCTAAAAGGTTTTATATTGGCCTTATGGCGGTGCTGTGGTTATTGATCATGGGCATATCAAGGGTGTACTTAGGCGTGCATTACCCATCTGATGTGTTGGCCGGTTGGGGTATGAGTTTGATCTGGATGAGCCTGCTGTATGGATTTGGCAAATTTCAATTTAACTTAAAACAAAATTTTAAATAAACATCTTAATTGAGGTGGAATAATGAGGTCTGCAAAGCTTTGGGCACCTGCCCTCACTGCTTGCGCATTGGCAACAAGTTTAGTACTTGTTGGCTGTAGCAAAGACGAAGACAAACCAGCAGCCGCTGCACAGCAGCAAATGCCACCAACTCAGGTCGGTGTTTTGGTTGCTCAACCGCAAAGTATTGAACAGTCGGTTGAATTGTCTGGTCGTACCACAGCCTTTGAAGCGTCTGAAGTGCGTCCACAAACCAATGGCGTGATTTTAAAACGTCTGTTTGCTGAAGGCAGCTATGTGCGTGAAGGTCAAGCCCTTTACGAAATTGATTCAAGAAGTAACCGTGCGAGTGTCGATAGCGTGCGTGCGGCTTTAGCACGTCAACAAGCCAACTTAAACGTGTTACGTGTTAAAGAAGGTCGTTATCGTCAATTGGTCGGTTCAAACGCCATTTCTAAACAAGAATATGACGATGCTTTTGCACAAGTAAAATTGGCTGAAGCTGATGTGGCTGCCACCCAAGCTGAATTGCGTAATGCTGAAATTAACTTAGGTTATTCTATCGTTCGTGCGCCAATTTCAGGTCAAACCAACCGTTCGACGGTGACAGCAGGCGCATTAGTGACTGCCAATCAAGCCGATCCTTTGGTAACGATTCAACGTCTTGATCCAATTTATGTGGATATTAATCAATCGAGTGCTGAACTGTTACGTTTACGTCAACAGCTGTCACAAGGTAGCTTAAATACCTCCAACAACACCACGGTAAAGCTCAAGCTTGAAGATGGCAGTGACTATCCTGTAGAAGGTCGTTTGGCCTTTGCTGATGCCAGCGTTAATCCAGACACAGGTACAGTCACGTTACGTGCAGTGTTCCCAAACCCGGACTATTTATTGCTTCCGGGCATGTTTGCTACGGCAAAAATTGTGCAAGGTGAAGTACCCAATGCTTATTTGATTCCGCAAGCTGCAATTAGCCGTACCCCAACAGGTCAAGCTATGGCAATGCTGGTGGGTGCAGATGGCAAAGTGGTCAGTCGTCCTGTGACCACCAGTGGTACACAAGGCAACGCTTGGATTGTTACCGAAGGTCTTAACCCAGGTGATAAAGTCATTGTGGATGGTATTGCCAAAGTCAAACCAGATCAGCAAGTGGTAGCCAAGCCTTACCAAGCGCCAACTGCTGCCCCACAAGCACCGGCTCAAGGTCAAGCTCCAGCAGCCCCTGCCAGCGAAGCACAATCAGCACCTGAACCAAAAGCGCAAGCTTAAGAGGTAACGATGGCTCAATTTTTTATTCATCGCCCCATTTTTGCTTGGGTGATTGCATTGGTGATTATGCTGGCGGGGATTTTAACCCTCAGCAAAATGCCCATTGCACAGTATCCGACCATCGCGCCGCCCACTGTAACGGTTTCTGCAACCTATCCGGGTGCATCTGCTGACACTGTAGAAAATACCGTGACACAGATTATCGAACAACAGATGAACGGTTTAGATGGTTTACGTTATATTTCATCAAACAGTGCCGGTAACGGTCAGGCTTCTATTACCTTGAACTTTGATCAAGGTATAGATCCTGATATTGCCCAAGTTCAAGTTCAAAACAAATTACAATCAGCGACTGCCTTATTGCCTGAAGATGTACAACGCCAAGGGGTACGTGTTACCAAATCTGGCGCAAGCTTCTTACAAGTTTTAAGCTTTTACTCACCCGATGGTGAGCTGACTGCCAATGACATTAAAGACTATGTCAACTCCAACATTTCTGAACCGCTAAGTCGTGTGGCAGGTGTAGGTGAAGTCCAAGTCTTTGGTGGTTCATACGCCATGCGTATTTGGCTTGACCCTGCCAAAATGGCCAGTCTAAAAGTGACCCCAAGTGATGTATCTAACGCAATTCGCACGCAAAATTCGCAAGTGGCGGTGGGTCAATTGGGTGGTGCACCAGCAGCGCCGGGGACTGTACTAAATGCCACAGTCACAGCACAAAGCCTGTTACAAACCCCTGAACAATTTGCCAATATCTTCTTAAAAAATACAGCTGATGGCGCACAAGTGCGTTTAGGTGATGTGGCAAAAGTGGAATTGGGTGCAGATAACTATCAGTTTGATTCAACTTACAACGGCAAACCTGCCGGTGGTGTGGCAATTAAACTGGCCACTGGTGCCAATGCTTTAGATACCGCACAAGCTGTTGAAGCACGTTTACAAGAATTACGTCCCAACTACCCAACTGGTTTAAAAGACGAACTTGCCTTTGACACCACGCCATTTATTGAACTTTCCATTAAAAGTGTGGTGAAGACCTTAATCGAAGCGATTATTTTGGTGTTCATTGTCATGTTCTTGTTCTTACAAAACTGGCGTGCCACCATTATTCCAACCATGGCTGTGCCTGTGGTGGTCTTGGGTACGTTTGCCGTGATTAACGTGTTTGGCTTTAGTGTTAACACTTTAACCATGTTTGCGATGGTCTTGGCGATTGGTCTATTGGTCGATGACGCAATTGTGGTGGTCGAGAACGTAGAACGTGTGATGGTCGAGGATCATTTAGATCCTGTGACTGCAACCGAAATCTCGATGAAACAGATTTCAGGCGCCTTAATCGGGATTACCTCGGTGCTGTCTGCGGTGTTTGTACCGATGGCATTCTTTGGTGGTACTACAGGCGTGATCTATCGTCAGTTCTCCATCACCCTTGTCACGGCGATGGTGTTATCACTGATTGTAGCGCTCACCTTTACTCCAGCTTTGTGCGCCACCATGCTCAAACAGCATGATCCAAACAAAGCGCCAAGCAATGGTATTTTTGCACGTTTCTTCCGTTGGTTTAACCAAAGCTTTGACAAGCTAGCAGACAAATACCAAGGCGGCGTCAATCGCATGACCCACAACAAGATCTTCTCTGGTGCCATTTATGCAGTGGTGTTGGTAGGGATCGTGGTGTTGTTCCAAAAACTACCTTCGTCTTTCTTACCCGAAGAAGACCAAGGCGTGGTGCTCACTTTAGTACAGTTACCACCAAACGCGAGTTTGGAACGTACCGGTGAAACCATGACTGCCATGACTAACTTCTTCTTAGAAAATGAAAAAGACAGTGTGGCATCGGTGTTTAGTGTGGCAGGCTTCTCATTTGCAGGGGTCGGTCAAAACGCGGGTATGGCGTTTATTAAACTTAAAGATTGGTCAGAACGTACTTCACCTGAAACTCAAGTGGGCGCGATTATTGGGCGTGGTATGGCACTCAACATGTTGGTGCAAGATGCCACCTACATTATGCCATTACAACTTCCGGCTATGCCTGAACTTGGGGTCAGCGCAGGCTTTAACTTACAGCTCAAAGACTCAGCCGGTCATGGACATGCCAAGTTAATTGAAGCGCGTAACATGATCTTAGGTATGGCTGCACAAGACCCTCGTCTTGCTGGTGTTCGTCCTAATGGTCAAGAAGATACGCCTCAATACCGTGTGATTGTCGATCATGCACAAGCTGGCGCCATGGGTGTCAGCATTGCAGAGATTAACAGCACCATGGGCATTGCATGGGGTGGTTCATACGTGAACGACTTCATTGACCGCGGTCGTGTGAAAAAGGTGTATGTTCAAGGTCAATCTGACTCACGTATGCAACCTGAAGATTTAGATCAATGGTATGTACGTAATAACAAAGGCGAGATGATTCCATTCTCAGCATTTGCAACAGGCGAATGGACCTATGGTTCACCACGTTTAGAGCGTTATAACGGCTTATCATCGGTCAACATTCAAGGTACACCAGCACCAGGGGTAAGCTCGGGTGACGCGATGATTGCCATGGAAGAAATTGTGGCAAAATTACCACAAATGGGCGCAACGGGTTACGACTTTGAATGGACAGGTTTATCGCTTGAAGAACGTGAATCAGGCGCGCAAGCTCCATTCTTATATGGCTTATCACTGCTGATTGTATTCTTGTGTTTAGCAGCTTTGTATGAAAGTTGGTCCATTCCATTTTCAGTGTTATTGGTGGTGCCGCTTGGTATTATCGGGGCACTTGGCTTAACTTTTGGTGGCATGATCTTGCTGGACAATCCAAATCTGTCCAATAACATCTACTTCCAAGTGGCGATTATTGCAGTGATTGGTTTGTCGGCTAAAAATGCCATCTTGATTGTGGAATTTGCCAAAGAGTTGCAAGAAAAAGGTGAAGATCTATTTGATGCCACCTTACATGCAGCAAAAATGCGTTTACGTCCAATCATTATGACCACCTTAGCCTTTGGTTTTGGTGTACTGCCGCTTGCCTTATCTTCAGGTGCCGGCGCAGGTAGCCAACATTCAGTGGGTTATGGTGTATTAGGCGGTGTAATCACATCAACATTGCTCGGGATTTTCTTTATTCCAGTGTTCTATGTATGGATTCGTAGCATCTTTAAATACAAGCCGAAGCCACAACGTACGGAGAATCTTTCTTAATGCACACTCTATGGTCTATTACCGGCCGTGGTATTGCCTTGTCTGCATTAGCGCTTGCTTTGACCGCGTGTCAAAGCATGCGTAACCCAGAACCACAAGTGCAAACCACCACTTTGGCAAGCAGCTATGTTGCACCTGCAAGCGGTCCATCCATTGCTGAGCAAGGCTATAAAGATTTCTTTGCCGACCCGCGTTTGGCACAAGTCATTGACTTAGCTTTAAACAATAACCGTGATCTACGTATTGCAGCACTCAATATCCAACGTGCCCAGCAAACTTATCAAATCACTGAAAACAACCAACTGCCAAGCATTGGTGTTAGCGGTAGTGTATTGCGTCAAGATACCGTTGCCAATGGCAAACCCATGACCAGCTACAATGTGGGTTTAGGGGTCACAGCCTACGAGCTTGATTTTTGGGGTCGCGTGCGCAGCTTAAAAGACAATGCACTGGATACTTATTTGGCAACAGCAAGTGCGCGTGATGCCACTCAAATTGCGTTGGTGGGTCAAGTGGCGCAAGCGTGGCTGAGTCATTCTTTTGCCTCTGCCAATTTAAGCCTCGCGGAACAAACCCTAAAATCACAGCTTGAAGCATATAACCTGAACAAAAAGCGTTTTGATGTTGGAATCGACAGCGAAGTGCCAGTACGTCAGGCACAAATTTCAGTTGAAACTGCACGTAATGATGTGGCGCAATATAAAACTCAAGTGACACAAGCGAAAAACTTGTTGAACTTGTTGGTGGGTGAAAATGTGCCAAGTAACTTATTGCCTAATCAACGTGTGATACGTGTTACTGCTACCGAGCGTTTAGCTTCAGGTTTACCAAGTGATTTACTCAATAACCGTCCGGATATTCGTGCGGCAGAGTATCGTTTATCTGCTGCAGGTGCCAATATTGCCGCAGCCAAAGCGCGTATGTTCCCGACCATTAGCTTAACGGGTTCGGCAGGTTACGGCTCACGCGAACTTGATGATTTATTTAAATCAGGTTCATTTGTATGGTCATTTGGTCCAAGCCTTGACATCCCACTTTGGGATTGGGGCACGCGTAAAGCTAACATTAAGATTTCAGAAACTGATCAGCAAATTGCAGTCTCGGATTATGAAAAATCCATTCAAACTGCATTTCGTGAAGTAAATGATGCCTTAGCAGTCCGCCAAAATATTGGCGAGCGTTTGGCAGCACAACGCCGTTTGGTTGAAGCCACCAGTAAAACCTATCAACTTTCGCAAGCACGTTTCCGTGCAGGGATTGATGGTTACTTAACTGTGCTAGATGCGCAACGTACCAACTACAGCGCGCAACAAGGTTTATTATTGTTAGAGCAAGCCAACTTAAACAACCAAGTTGAATTGTATAAAACCTTAGGTGGTGGTTTAAAAACCTATTCAAGCGATCAAATTATCGCGCCAACTTCATCGGCTGAACGAGCAACTGAAGCTAAAAACTAAACAACTTTAAAAAAAAGCTCACCTTGTGTGGGCTTTTTTTATGCCACAATATTTCAAGCATACTTTGTATTTTAGGTATACTGCATGTATTGATATTCACTTGATTATTAGACGTATTACCATGAAAAAATCCATGCTTTTAGTGCTGACAACAGGTTTGGTTTTAACCGCATGTCAACCCCAATCTCAAAGCACAGACACCACAACAAGCACCAATACTATTCCTTTAATTCAAGCTCAAACCACACCTGTGAGCTTAAGCAAAGATCAAGTTTGTCATTTAGAAACACCTGAAGAGTCGGCAAGCTGTACCAAATACCATCTACAAAGCATTAAAACCAATGTGCCTTGGATTGATCAATACTTTCATGAGCGCTTAAAACAAGAACACAAAGAAGCCTTTGACCCAGCCCCTTTACCAGAGGTCACCCTCGATCCTGAATTGCCCTCAACCAACTACAGCACCGCTTCGGTACGTTATGTGTCACAGCATTATCAGCTAGCAACCTTTGAATATTTTAGCGATTATTTCCCTGCAGGTGCCGCACACGGTATGCACCATGTCGATTATGTGGTGTTTGATTTAAAGCAAAAACAACGCTTAACTCTCAATGACATTGTTGTTCCTGCACAAAAAGAAGCCTTAAAAGCAGAATTGTTTGACTACAATAGTGAATGGCTCGAGCAACGTCATATTGCGCTTAAAGACTTTGAACTGAGCAATAATTTTTATTTTGGTGCAAGCGGTTTAGTGTTTGTTTATCCTGTGTATGAACTTGCCTCTTATGCTGAAGGCATCAGTGAACTCAAGTTGCCTTATTGGGCGTTAAAAGACAAAATTTTGGCACAATATCTGCCACAATTGCCTGAATCAAGCGAAGAGATTTACCAATAAAATTCTTAAATTTTTATAAAAATGGAACTGTATCATGTTGTTAAGTAATTTAGAGTCAATGCCCGGCTACCGTGTTCAGCGCCAAATAGATGTGGTGTATGGCAGCACCGTGCGTAGTAAACATGTGGGACGTGATTTATTGGCAGGATTAAAAAATATTGTTGGGGGTGAGCTGACCGCCTATACCGAGCTGCTTGAAGAATCACGTCAAGAAGCGATGGAGCGTATGATTGCTAAAGCACAAAGCTTAGGTGCCAATGCTGTGATTGGGATTCGTTTTTCAACCTCCAATATTGCCCAAGGTGCGTCCGAGTTATTTGTCTATGGTACAGCTGTTGTGGTTGAGCCAATTGTGCCTAAACTGCCTGATCCATTTGCGAGCTAAATCATGGAAAACCTGTTGTTTCAATTGGCAGTATTTGTGGTGTTGTTTAGCGTAGGTTTTGCCTTTGGTCGCTATAATGAACGCAAACATTTGGCCGAACTTGAGGTCAATGAAGCACGCTTAGCCTACATCACCACCGACAATCAACGCATGCTCACCACCGATCAACCCGGACAATTGGTCAGTAGTAATGTGGTGATCTCGCATGATTATTTTAAGTTTGTCTTAGCCAGTATCCAAAACTTTTTTGGCGGACGCTTATATAGCTATGAAAGCATTTTAGAACGCGCCCGACGTGAAGCAGTGGTGCGCTTAAAATTACAAGCCGAAAAAGCCGGCGCTACGCATATTATGGGCTTGCGTTTAAGCACCACTGAAATGGGCATGCAAGGCAGTATGGTTGAAGTGTTTGCCTATGGCACAGCCATTGGCGTCTCACAAGCGCATGACTAAAGCGCTGTTTTCATTATTTTGAACAATGCTATGACACCAAAGTGGCTGCATTGTATTTCACAAAATTGATGCATGTATGAATACCAGTTGAATTGTCTTATACATGAGATTCTAAGCAACGTTGCAACAGCATTCTTTTCAAGCCTCTTCAATGCTAAAATCGTTTTTTAAATCGCTGTATAGCCTTGCATGATGATCAACACGCTAAACATTTATAGTTTAATTATCCCCTGTTTAGTGTTGTGCTTGAGCCTCACCACATTTTGTATCGCCTATCAAAAAAAATTAGAGCAGTGTGTGGTGAGCTATGCAATCGCTTTGTTTTTAATGGGGATCACAACTTTACTCAATAGCAGTTTATCGGCCCAATTTCTGACCAACTTTGCAAGTGGCTTAGCCCTCATTTATTTTAGTGCCTGTATCTGGCATGCCAAAGCCTTATACGCACGTTTACATATCGCCTTTTCTTGGCAACGCTGTGTCACTTGGATGTTCCTTGGGATCGGCGGTGTTTATTTTTTCTCACAAGTTCATGTTGAAGAAAGCTTGCGTATTTTAATGGTGTCTGTCACCACCATTCTCATTTACCTGCATCGTCCTCGATTATTTTTAGCCGCTAAAACGCGCTTTAAAGTGGATACTTATCTTAAAAATTGTACTTATCTGATGCTAGGTGTGGTGCTGTTACGCGGTACTTACATTTTATCTGTGAGCTTAAATGAAACCTATATTACGCAACACACGTGGTTATGGGCCGTCACTCAATTTTTTATTATGCTGATTCATTTGGTGTTTTTTAGTTTATTTATCGCAAGTTCAATTGTTGACTCGATGAATAAGCTCAAACGGGAGCATATTTTAGATCCGCTTACAGGACTACTCAATCGACGCGGTTTTCGTCTTTATATCACCAAAATCAAACCGCCTTCTACCCAACAACATGCCATTTTAATGGCTGATTTAGATTACTTTAAAAAGATTAATGACCAATATGGCCATCATTTGGGTGATTTAGCATTGCAACACGTCAGTCGTATTTTGCAAAACAGCATGCGTAGCCAAGACAAAGTTTCTCGCATTGGGGGCGAAGAGTTTGTCATTATATTAGAAAATCTTGCCCAACAAGAGGCGTATGCCATTGCCGAGCGGATTCGCCACAGCATTGCGTACACGCCAATTTTATATCAAGGTCAAAGCATCCACTTGTCAGTGAGTATTGGCATGAGTTTTTTTACCCAAGCCCAGCAAGTAGATGCAGCATTGTTAGATGCTGACCAACTGCTGTACGATGCGAAAAAAATGGGGCGCAATCAAGTGCAATATAGCGAATTTCGCTATATGGAAGGCACTCGTTAAATCTTATTTGACTTTAATATTGCGAATCATTTTATATAAAATGTGCGGCGATAAACGCGATACCCACACACCCAACTTTTCTTTCAAGCCTCCCACCACCACATACTCTTGCCCCTCTGCCAAGGCTTTTAACACCACTTGGGCAAATTCATCTGCATTTAGCCCATTTTCGATGGCAGTGTCTTGATAACCTTGTGGTTGACCTTCGCCATTTAACGCATTAAATGACACATTGGTTTTCACAAAGCCCGGAAACACCACCGACACTTTAACCCCATGTTCTGCCACTTCAGCACGTAAGCTGTTGGCCCACATATGAATTGCAGCTTTAGCCGCCGAATACGTGGCGCGATACTGCGTCCCCAATAAGCCTGCCACACTGGATATAAACACAATACGTCCAGTTTTTTGCTGCAAAAAGGTCGGTAATACGGTTTTGGTTAAAAACACCTGCGAAAAATAATCCACTTCCATAATGGCGCGTTCGGTATGCATCGTGGTATCGGTAATTAAGGCGCGTTGGCTTAAACCGGCATTATTAATTAATAGATCAATACGCCCTTTATGTTGCAGTACTTCAGCATAAGCGTGTCGCATTTGGGATTCATTGGTCACATCAGCGCTCATCACCAAATGACGCTCGGGATGTTTTAAACTTTGCCGTACTTGTTCTAAGACTTCCCCACGGCGTGCAGTTAAAATGACTTGTGCATCTTGCTCGGCAAAGGCTTTGGCCAGTGCCTCACCTAAACCGGATGAAGCACCGGTAATCCACACCACTTTATGCGCAAAACACTGTTGTGCTGTCATAATTTGATCCTTAATTTTTTTGCGGAATAAATTGTAAAAAATGCTGTAAATAAGCTTGGGCTTGCTCAGGGTTAAGTTGTTTCCCCATTTTTTCTAAACGCTTATAACCTAATTGTGTAGTGAGTCCAATCACGCCTGCCAAGCTTTTATCCACCATAAAGTTAAACTTTAATTTTTTCTTTGGATTACGGACCAATTGCGTTACCCCTTGGTCAATAATATCTACAATCAGACCAAAGGCTTGCACGATCTCTTGAGATGAATGTAAGTGTTGGCTGTACCCACGCAATTGTCTGGCTAAATGTGACGAAATTGGATATTTAAGCCAAATTTTCCCGTCAGTAAATGACATCATCTGCCCTAAATCATCGATTAAAGAGCTTAAGCGTTCATGGTTAAGCAGTTGCATAGACCATGGCAAATGTTTAGCAATGCTTGCCTTAATCTGCTCGACGGTATGTTCAGATTCAAATTGCTGTTGATTAGCTGAAATTTGACTTAAAAACCCAAACACTTGCTCCACCACCTGACAAGCAATCTCGGCTAAATTCTCCCCCACCGCTTGAGCCAAATTGTCGCTTTTTGATTGTTTTAATAGTTGTTGTAATTCTAAAAAACGTCGATAGGTGACAGGCTGCACATTCAATTGCACTAACTCATCCATAAATTGCCTCGTATTGCTTGTTGTTGTGTGGAGAACTTGGCTTCAAGCATAGGCGAAGTTTTTCGATAAACCAATTGCATAAACTTTGATTTTGCTGCATGCCGCATGTGCAGATTTTTTGCTACAATGGCTACAATTTTTATCCACTTTTGAACTGTTCGAACTATGACTGATTCAGCGCAAAATATCGCGACAACATACGATCCGACTGAGATCGAGAAAAAATGGTACCAAACTTGGGAAGAGCGTGGTTACTTTAAGCCGTCTGAAAAAGGCGAGTCTTTTTGTATCATGATTCCGCCACCAAACGTCACGGGTAACTTGCACATGGGTCATGGCTTTAACAATGCCATTATGGATGCCCTCACTCGCTTTAACCGTATGTCGGGTAAAAATACCCTATGGCAACCGGGAACCGACCACGCAGGTATTGCAACGCAAATGGTGGTTGAGCGTCAATTGGGCGCACAAGGTGTCAGCCGTCATGATTTAGGTCGTGAAAAATTCATTGAAAAAGTCTGGGAATGGAAAGAACAATCAGGCGGTAACATTACCAACCAAATCCGTCGTTTAGGCTCATCTGTAGATTGGTCACGTGAACGCTTTACCATGGATGACGGTTTATCAAACGCGGTAAAAGAAGTGTTTGTAAAACTACACGAAGATGGTTTGATCTATCGTGGTAAACGCCTCGTAAACTGGGATCCTAAATTACAAACAGCTTTGTCTGATTTAGAAGTTGAGTCAGATAAAGAAGAACAAGGTTCACTGTGGCACTTTAAATACTTCTTTGAAGATAAAGCACTGCGTACCCACGATGGTAAAGATCACATTGTTGTCGCCACCACGCGTCCTGAAACATTGTTAGGTGATACCGCTGTTGCTGTTGCACTTGATGATGAACGCTATGCACATTTGGTCGGTCAAAACATCATCCTACCAATTACAGGTCGTGCTGTTCCAATCGTTAAAGACGAATATGTAGACAAAGAATTTGGTACAGGCTGTGTAAAAATCACCCCTGCGCATGACTTCAACGACTATGAAGTGGGTAAACGTTGCGAATTGCCAATCATCAACATCTTCAACAAAAATGCTGAAGTGCTTGCTGAGTTTGAATACATTGCAAAAGCGGGCGAGCAAATTTCTAAAACGATTCCTGCACCTGCGGACTATGTTGGTTTAGAGCGTTTTGAAGCACGTAAAAAATTAGTAGAACAAGCTGAATCTGAAGGCTGGTTAGACCAAATTCAACCGTACACATTGAAACCACCTCGCGGTGACCGTTCGGGTGTAATCGTTGAGCCACTTCTTACAGACCAATGGTATGTAAAAATTGCACCGCTTGCCAAACCTGCCATTGATGCAGTTCAAGACGGTCGTATTAAGTTTGTGCCTGAACAGTACAGCAATATGTATATGGCTTGGATGAATAACATTCAAGACTGGTGTATTTCGCGTCAATTGTGGTGGGGTCACCGTATTCCGGCTTGGTACGATGCAAACGGCAATGTTTATGTGGGTCGTGACGAAGCTGAAGTACGTAGCAAAAACAACATCCCTGCCGATGTTCAACTCGATCAAGATGAAGATGTATTGGATACATGGTTCTCGTCAGGTCTTTGGACATTCTCAACTTTAGGTTGGACAGGTGACGCTGCCAAAGATAAAGACAACTACTTCTTAAATACTTTCCACCCAACTGACGTTCTTGTTACTGGTTTTGACATCATTTTCTTCTGGGTTGCCCGCATGATCATGATGACCATGCACTTCATGAAAAATGAAGATGGTACGCCACAAGTGCCTTTTAAAACGGTATACGTACATGGTTTGGTACGTGATGGCGAAGGTCAGAAGATGTCTAAATCTAAAGGTAACGTACTTGACCCGTTAGATTTGATTGACGGTGTAGATTTAGAAACGTTGGTACAAAAACGTACCACAGGTTTAATGAACCCGAAACAAGCATCTAAGATTGAAAAATCAACCCGTAAAGAATTCCCTGAAGGGATTCAAGCTTACGGTACCGATGCAGTTCGTTTCACATTCTGTGCGCTGGCCAACACTGGTCGTGATATCAAATTTGATATGAAGCGTGTGGAAGGTTACCGTAACTTTGCCAACAAGATTTGGAACGGTACGCGTTTTGTGATGATGAACGTGGAAGGTCAAACGGTCGGTCAAACTGCACGTCCTGATCTTTGGGAATTGCCTGAACAATGGATCGTGAGCCGTCTACAAAAAGCCACGGCTGCGGTACAAACTGCCTTTGCAACTTACCGTTTAGATTTAGCCGCACAAGCCATTTACGAATTTATTTGGAATGAATACTGCGATTGGTATGTCGAGCTGACTAAACCTGTATTAAATGACGAAAACGTATCGGAAGAGCGTAAAGCTGAAGTACGTCGTGTTCTTCTGTCAGTGATGGAAGCATCGTTACGCCTTGCGCATCCGTTAATGCCGTATTTAACCGAAGAAATTTGGCAAACCCTTGCGCCAAAACTTGGCATGAGTGGCGAAACCATTATGTTGGCGCAATACCCAACTGTAGATGACGCTTTCTTAAATGACCAAGCCGAAGCAGATATGCAATGGTTACAAGGTTTAATTGGTGCGGTACGTAATATCCGTGGTGAGATGGGCTTAGGTAATGCACGTTTATTGCCTGTGTTATTACAAAACACCACCGATGCAGAAAAAGCCCAAATCACCCGTATTGAAGCGTTGTTTAAAGCATTGGCTAAAGTTGAGAGCATTACCTTCTTAGGCACAGATGAACAACCACCATTGTCATCGTCTTCTGTAGTGGGTCATGTGTCTGTATTTGTGCCAATGAAAGGTTTAATTGACCCGAAAGCGGAATTGGGGCGTTTGCAAAAAGACTTAGACAAGGTTCAAAAACAGCATGACCAAATTGCAACTAAACTTGGTAATGAAGGTTTTGTGGCAAAAGCACCTGCGGCTGTGGTTGAAGGCGAGAAAGTGAAACTTGCTGAGTTTGCTGACCAGTTAGCGAAGATTAAAGCGAATATGGAGCAAATTGCAGCGCTTTAATGTGTTGTTAATTTAACCAAATTTGTAGTATAAAGGGCTGATTATTCAGCCCTTTATTTTATTATGAGCAAAATTAGTTTTTTATATTATGAAAGTAAGAAAATTGAGCTAAAAGAAAGAAATTTAGTAATTACGGGGGAAAATGGCTCTGGAAAAACTCGTTTTCTAAGTTGACAAAAATAACTAATCATGCGAAAAAGTTTTTTTAGTTAACAGATGTTCACACATGCCTCGAATTGTTTC
>NZ_CANQLZ010000026.1 GCF_947624825.1 uncultured Acinetobacter sp. | reverse complement strand
TAAACTTTACCTTAGAGCAGCAAAATAACATTGATTTAAGTGAAATTCCTGAAGCATCAAGTGATGATATTGAATTTATTGAAGGCGATGATGTCGATTTAGTTGTCGATCTTGATGATGATTTGGCAAAATTTGATTCAAAGTAAGTTGATGTAATGATAAAAGCCACAGCTTTGTCTGTGGCTTTTTATTTGGCATTTTATATTCAAAAACAAATCTAGTTCACATAAATAGTTCAGTTTAAAACTTAAGTATCAAAAGCTGAAAATCCCGATAAAATTAATCAGATTTACAAATATAAGTGATTGTTTTTTATAAATTAATAACAAATGCATAGCATAAAAAACAAACATTCAAATTGTTCAATAAAAAAACATTAGACAAGTAATTTATTTAAAGATATGTTGGCAAAAAATATCAAATAGAATAGATACTCATGTTAAAAATCATCATTCAATTTTTACAAAATTTATTTAAGTTACCGCAAACACAGCCACAAGGCTATGAAGCGATTCAAACTGGGGAACAACGCTTAGAAGCCAATGAGTTTATTGACAGCAAAATTGGCTATTCAGATGATCTGATCTTGAATCTCAAGCATGATCATGTGGAGTTAGTCGAACTTTATGGTGCAATTGCAGGCTTTATTGAGCAAGAAAATTATGAATATATCGCCCCTGCTTTAGAGGAGCTGAAAAATAAGTTTAATTTACATTTGATGCAGGAAAATGTGCATTTTTATTGTTATTTAGAACAGTCTTTTTTGGATCAAAAAGAGCAGCTCGAGATGATCAAGGGCTACCGTAAAGAAATGAATGCAATTTCAGCTGCGGTGGTGCGTTTTATTAAAAAATGGCAAAGCCAAGTGATTGATGCTACCAATATTTATGAATTTAACAATGAATATAATGCAGTAGGTGAAGTGTTGGCACAGCGTATTCATGCAGAAGAACATCATTTATATACCCTGTACCAACCTTAAGGCTAGACCTTGATCTCAAGCTCTTGAGTGTGGTGATCAACCACCACACTAATCATCATGTCACCTTGCACATTAACTACTGTACGCACGGTATCTAGCAAACGATCAATAGGTAATAAAATCGCAATTGCCTCGGCAGGTAAACCTACCGATTGTAATACCATAATCATGGTCACCATCCCTGCACTTGGAATGCCCGGTGCCCCGAGTGAGGCAATCATGGCGGTTAAGCACACAATCAGTTGTTGCCCGAGGCTTAAATCTAAACCCATTAAATTGGCAATAAAGAGTGCAGCAGCAGCTTCATAAAGTGCCGTGCCATCCATATTTAACTGTGTACCAATGGGAATGACAAAACCTGCTGTTTGTGGACGAACACCTAAATTTTCTTGTGCACATTTTAACGACAGCGGCATCGTCGCCGAACTTGAACTGGTGGCAAATGCCGTGATCAAAGCAGTTTTGGTACCCTTAAAAAAGGTAATTGGATCCATTTTACCAAAAATCCAAAGCAGTAAGGGCAAGACCACCACGCCATGGAAAATAGTGGTGCCTGTGACCACTACAGCAAATTCGGCTAAACGACTTAATACACTAATATCTTCGGTGGCGACTAATTTGGCCAATAAAGCAAAAATCCCCAACGGCGCTAGTTTCATGACCCAACCGATCATCATCATCATGATGTCAAAAAATTGTTGGCTTAAACTGCGTACCGCATGAAAACGCTCGCCCCCTTTAACCAATGCAATACCTACAAACAGTGCAAATAAAACCACAGCTAAAACATTGCCATCGCTAAAGGCTTTAAACGGATTGATTAAGGTATTTTGAATAAAATTGGTAATAAATGAGCTAGCAGTTAAAGTATCGGGGCTTTGATGTTGACTCATCGCTTCTTGAAACATAGCAATATCAACGCCTTTACCCACGTCAAATAGATGTGCAGCAGCCAAACCAAGCGCCAAAGCCAAAGTGGTGGTGGTAACACAGCACATGACGGTAATTTTCCATACCCGTCCAAACTGCCCACCTGCTTTTAAATTAGAAACCCCAACCACAATGGAGCTAAAAATTAATGGGATTAATAGCATTTTTAACAAGCCAATAAAAATGCTACTGGCGATGCCAATGCCATAGATTGAGGCATTAAAAAAGGCGCCATCTGGGAACAGATTGAGTAAATAACCAAATCCTAATCCTAAAATAGCCGCCACTAAAATTTGAGTATTTAAGCTCATGATTTCATCTATAAAGCGTTATCATTTACAGGCACTATGCCATGAGCATTAGGCAATTACGAATCTTTTTTATCGGGGCGGCATGCTTTATTTTGATTAATTATGCTGTCAACTCAGCCATAGTACACATACTAACAACAGGCTTTTTCGCTAGAGCGTAAAAAAAGCCGCATGTTGCGGCTTAAGTTTATTGGGTTTCAATTTCACGTAAACGAATTAAACCTTCTTGGGTGGTGCTACACACTAACTCACCATTTTGCCACATCCGTCCAAAGTTTAAGCCTCGCGAACTGCTGCTGATGGTCGCTTCCATATCATAAAGCATCCATTCATCAGTGCGAAATGGCTTATGGAAATACATAGCATGGTCAATACTGGCGCATTGTAAACTTGGTGATAAGTAGCTTAAACCATGCGGACGTAGCGCCGTGGTCATTAAGGTAAAGTCAGAATAAAATGCAGCAATCGCTTGATGCAACGCCACGGAATCTATGTCTTGCGTAATTTTGTCATGTGTGCGCAAATAATGTGCGTATACAGGTGCTTCGGGCTGCGGATAAAAAATGTTGCCCACATCTACCGCAGGGCGAATCTCGATATGGCGTTCACGCATAAAGCTGGCACGTACATTTTCAGGTACAAATTCAATAAAGCCCTGTTTGAGTTGTTGTTCAGATTTTAAGCTTTCCACCGCAGGATAATCAGGAGCATCCGTTTGGTAATTTAAACCTTCTTCAGGATGACTAAAGGACACCATACACATAAAAATCGTACGTCCATGCTGAATGGCACGTACTTGACGACTAATAAAGCTTTTACCATCACGAATACGATCAACATGATAAATAATAGGTGCCTTCACATCACCAGCAAACAAGAAATAAGCATGTAAAGAATGTGCAGGACGATCGGTGGTATAAGAAGCCGCACGCAAGGCCTGACCAAGCACTTGCCCACCAAAAACACGTTTACCGACCAAATTACGGCTTTGACCACGAAAAATATTTTCTTCGAGTTTTTCAAGACTCAACAGTTCTACCAATTCTTGGGTCAATGCATTCATGTCAAGCTCAGCTCATGTAATTCCAATAAGAAAAGCTAGCATAAACCGAATTTAAAAAAAGATAAGCCTCTTTGCGTGATCTTAAGCATTGTTGCGATGGTTTTTTTGTTTGGCTGATGCTTTTTATGCTTCTAAACCACAAAAAAATGGTTATATTGATCAAACAAACAACAAAACTAATGCAGATTCTAAAAAAATTTAAGCCCAAAGGAGCAGATATGTCCAAGCGTGGATTTGGTCAATTGTACCGACAGATGTCGAGTAAATTCTTAGACTTGGTGGTTAAACCACAAGTCTTAGGTGATGTACCAAAACCGTCCACCACGGCTTTGACCTGCTATGTGCTGCAAAACTATTCACGCAGTAATGCTTTATTACTCGATGCCGAAACACGGCGCCTGAAGCTTAAACCAGCGCTCAATCCATTGCTGCTTGGTGATTTAAATGAAAAAACCTCGGTTATTTTTTTACAACATCATCCCGACGATGCTCCACACACCCACAGTTATCGGCTGCCAACGCGTTTAAACCGTTTGATTGATGTACTCACACGTGAACCCAATTTAGATATTCAATTGGTGCCAGTCACCGTATTATGGGGACGTGCGCCTGAAAACGAAGATTCATGGCTAAAGCTGTTGTTTACCGACAATTGGGCACCGCCAAGTCGGATGAAACAATTAGTGAATATTGGCTTACATGGTCGCGAGACTTTTTTAGAATTTCATCTGCCTGAATCTTTACGTGGCTTAATGCAAAACGCGCAGGTGAAGCATCCTAATTTATCACCGGTCACCTTTATTGTGAATCATCTGAATAATTTTTTAGATGCCGAGCGCAAAGTGGTCCTTGGACCAGATTTGTCTGATCGCCGCAATGTCATGCATAGCTTAATGCAATCGGATGCCATTCAAGAAGCTATTCGCCGTGAAAGTAATCGTGGCAAAGTCAGCATACAAGAAGCTGAACAACGCGCTTTAGGTTACCTAAAAGAGATTATTTCTGATTATTCCTATCCAACTGTACGTTTTGCCGAACAAGCCCTTACCCAATTATGGACACAGCTTTACGATGGAGTAGAAGTATATAATTTTAGTCGCGTACGTGACTTGGTTAAAGACTATGAAGTGGTGTATACGCCCTGTCATCGCAGTCATATCGACTATTTATTGTTGTCCTATGTGATTTTTAAACGCGGTTTACGTGTACCGCATATTGCCGCAGGCGATAATTTAAATTTGCCTTTTGTGGGGCAATTGTTGCGTGGTGGTGGTGCATTCTTTATCCGACGTAGTTTTCGTGGTAATGGATTATATACTTCGGTGTTTAAAGAATATTTGTACAGTATTTTGTCACGTAATGCACCGCTTGAATATTTTATTGAAGGCGGACGTTCAAGGACTGGGCGCTTGTTGCCGCCTAAAACCGGTATGTTGGCCATGACTGTACATGGACATTTACGCGGCAAAGCCAAACCGATTGTTTTTTTGCCGACTTATATTGGTTATGAACGACTTATGGAAGGTTCAACCTATGTGGGGGAAATGCAAGGTCAACCCAAAGAAGCTGAATCGATTAAAGGCATTGTACTAGCCTTACGTAAAATCGAACGCATTTTTGGCAAAGTTTATGTCAATTTTGGCGAACCGGTATTTTTAGATGATGTGTTAAAACAACACGGCGCTGCTGATGTACAAATCATTAACAATGATGACCCGATTCCTGAAGCTGTATCCCAAGCGATTGATCAATCCGCACAAGAGATTTTAAAAAATATTAACCGTGCTGTGGTGATTAATCCTGTGTCTTTACTGGCATTGATTTTATTGGCCAGCAATAAACACAGCCTAGATGAAAGTTTGTGTATTGAGCAGCTCGATACTTACCGCCGTTTGTTGCAACAACTGCCATATGATCACGGTATGCAAATCACTGCGTTATCGGGGCAAGAAATCATTGCTTATGGCTTAAAACTTAAAATGATTCAACGTATTCCGCATATCCTAGGCGACATTATTGCCCTTGAAGATCGTCAAGCGGTATTACTGACCTATTTCCGCAATAATATTTTACATGCCTTTACCCTGCCCTCCTTAATTGCCGCGTTGGTAGAACACAATGGACAGATTAAACGCCAAGATTTAGGCACTGTGATTCGTTTGCTGTATCCGTTTTTAAAAGCAGAATTATTTTTAAAATGGCAAACTCATGAACTCAAAGACATGATTACAACATATAGCGATACTTTAATGGAGATGGGGCTGCTCATTTCTCAAGGCGATGATCTCATCTCACCTGCCCCAAATAGTGAACAGCACACGCAGTTAAAAATTTTAGCAGCTCCCGTGATGCAAAGTTTAGAGCGCTACTATCTGACTTTAGCGCTGATTACCCAACGCGGTTCAGGCAATATTTCGGCGCGTCAGGTCGAAGAACTCAGTTATTTAATTGGGCAACGTTTGTCAGTGTTATATGAGTTTAATTCACCCGAATTTTTTGATAAGTCACTGTTCCAAAGTTTTATTAAAGAACTAACGCAACAAGGCTATATCCGCTTAGAGGGTGGTGCAATTTTATATGATGCTAAACTTACCGATGTGGCTAAATACGCGCATTTGGTGCTAGACGACAGC
Source organism: uncultured Acinetobacter sp. (assembly GCF_947624825.1). Taxonomy (GTDB): domain Bacteria; phylum Pseudomonadota; class Gammaproteobacteria; order Pseudomonadales; family Moraxellaceae; genus Acinetobacter. Next base: position 32,815 of record NZ_CANQLZ010000026.1, on the reverse strand, counting down.
ACTTTACACATGTTACAGCATCTGACCACATTTAGTGACGCTGAACTCCAACAGGCACTAGATGCGCTTGCTGCAGATCAAGCCACCAAACGCCGCTTGCTGCGTAAGAGAAAAACATCTCAATAAAACATTGCCCCTTATTCAAGGGGCTTTGTCATATGAGTCCTGTGGTGAACAGTACAAGCTTTTCATAATGTTCGTTGAGCTTTGCTACTAAACCAATGGCTTTGTCACTTTTATCTAAAATGCCATGCACATCTGAGGTTGTGTCATTGGCTTGTTTCATAAATTTACTCAGTTTTTTAAAACCACTTGAATCTTTGACTTGAGCGGCTTGTTCTAGGTTTTTACTTTGATCTAAAGCATTTTGTAGATCGCGTAACTGATTTTTTAAGCTTTCATCTTGTACAGTATCAATCAATTCATCTAAAACCGCATAGCTTTGATTAAGTTCATGTTTATGGTGAATGTTGACCGTTTGCTGATTGGTTAAATAATTATTAACGCTAATTGGAGCTTTGGTCTGATTTAGCAATCCTCTTACAATTTCCTGTAGATCTAAAATTCTGTTTTGCGTTTCTTGATGATTTCTATCTTGGAAACGTAAAAGATCTCTTTGGTTTTCTAATTGCACTTCTAAAATACGTATATGGTGTTTGAGTTCTAAAACTTGTGCTTGCTCTTGATAAAACTCTTCAAGTGGCATTTGCCCACTCATCACTAATTCATATTCATACAAAGCTTTTTCTATAATGTCTTTGTCGCCATTTTCTGATTCAACAATCATACGAACCATATTTTCGTGTTGTTCAATTTTAACTGTGGCGTTTTGTTCTGGATATTTGTTACGAAGTACTGTACCAAAGTAATTTAAGATCGACAAACCTGCTTGGTAATATTCAGGGGCAAAAGTAATACAGCGATTTACTTTAATATTTTGAGGCTCAATATGCGTTATATTTCTATTTTCTTTTTTTAAATCTATTCCTAATATCAACAGAGGATACGAGATGTTTTTAGTTCCGATTTTTTCTAATTCATCTTTAGGTTTAATAGCATCTTCATGAAAATTAAAATCATCAATTACCTCTATTTTACTCTTAAAAAAATCATATAGCTCTAAAGAAGTATAGTTTTCATATAGCATGACTGCTATATATAGATAGATCATAAAACTTAAAATTAAAAAAAATTCCACCATAAACCCATTCTATAAGTTCAGATGAAGCATATATGTAGTCGATCAATATTTGATCTCTATAAATTAAGCATTCTTTAGTGTCTTCAGCAAATTCTCGAGATACTCTTTTATAAATACAATCTATTTCTTCTAATTTTTCTAGTGATTGCTGAAAAATCTCTGATTCCAATTCACTTAAATATGACATTTTCCTCTCATAAAAAAGTTTAAGAGCAGAGTTTTCAATATCTTTTAATATACAATCCAATTGCTCTATAAATCTTGGTTGTTGTATATCCAATAATTCAAAAGCACCGTTGTAGCTAATTACTTCATTAATAAACATGCTTTCCCCTTTAACATCTAATTCTCTTTTTGCATGAGTAATTCATAGTCTTTAAAACAATCAGGATGGTTTAATTTAAATCCCATATCATGTAAATAAGTCGCATAAATCCGTTTTCCAGATAAAAGTTCACTGTCTAAAACCAATTCAGGCAAGTCCAATTGCTGCTGAAACCATTGAATGATTTTATGTAACGGCACAGGCTGATTATTGGAAACAATATAAGAATTTTGCGGATGTTTCACGTGAAGCATCTTTGCTAAAAAGGTGGCTAAATCATCAATATGAATACGGTTACTATAATGCACTTTAGGATAACTAAGCGTACTATGCGCAAGTTTGAGCATACGTGCCACGGATGTGCCATAAATACCAGTTGGACGCACAATAATACATTCATTAGGATAAGCGGCTTGCCAACGCTGCTCCATCTCATACAGCAATTCACCTTGGCGGTCATTGGGCTGAATGACTGAGTGATCATCAATATATTGTCCTTGATCTTCGCCATAGACCCGCGTAGATGACGTCACAATTACCCTTTGAATGGGGTGCTGTTTTAAGGCTTTTACAATCGGTACAACCGAATCTAAATAAGTGTGCTGATAGCCTTCAATACTGCTCTGTTTAGGACTAAGTAAGACATACGCTATATCAATCGGCGCAAGCTGGTTTAAATCTAAACCATGCACATCTTGAACATAGTGTGTGGTCAAACCATCGTGTTTAGCACTTAAACTGACACTACTGATTTGATGTTGTGTAAATAACTGTTGAGCCACTCGCTCAGATGTTTTACCGTAACCTATAAATACAATATGCATAATGTCGTACCGACTTGCGCGAAAATTTATGTTGAGGGGACATGACTGCCATTCATCAATTGCCCGGCGTTGGTCAGGCCGCAGCGGCATTACTTGAAAAATTACATATTTTGAGTAGTGATGATCTGCTATTTCATTTACCGCGTGACTATGAAGATCGTAGCACGATCATTGCCATGAACCAATTACAGGTTGGTCGCAGTTATTTGCTTGAAGGTGTGGTACGTGGGGTGGATTTTCCGGCAGGCAAACGTAAATCTATGGCAGTTTTGCTGCAAGATGATTTTGGCAAAGTCACCCTACGTTTTTATCATATCTACAAAGCCCTAACGGATCGTGCGCAAGTGGGCAACCGCTTACGCGTATTTGGTGAAGTGCGCGTTGGTGCCCGCGGTTTAGAACTTTATCATCCTGAAATTGAACTGGTCCAAGCCCATACTCCACTCCCTAAAACCCAACTCACCGCGATTTACCCCAGTACAGATGGGCTAACTCAAGCCAAAATTCGCAGCTTTGTAGAAAAAGCCTTAGCTTTGCATGCCGATGACTTAGCTGAACTGTTACCTACAAAATTTAGTAATGGCTATGCATTAAAACAAGCCTTGTATTATCTCCATCAGCCACCAAGCGATGCCAATATGCTGCAATTGGCGCAAGGCTCGCACCCTGCCTTACAACGTTTAATCTTTGAAGAATTGGTGGCACATCAATTAAGTTTACTGACACGGCGCGCCTATATTCAGCAAATCCAAGCACCTAGTTTCAAGCCAAGTCAAAAATTAGCGCAACAACTGCTTGGTGCAATGCCATTTGAGATGACAGGCGCGCAAAAACGGGTTTCTCAAGACATTATCCAAGATTTAAAGCTCAATAAACCCATGCTACGTTTGGTACAAGGCGATGTGGGCGCAGGTAAAACCCTTGTGTCAGCAGTGGCAGCTTGTCATGCCTTAGAAGAAGATTGGCAAGTTGCCCTTATGGCTCCTACTGAAATTCTTGCCGAGCAACACTATTTAAACTTTAAAGCATGGTTTGAGCCGCTAGGCATACAAGTAACATGGTTGTCAGGTAAGCAAAAAGGCAAAGCACGCCAACATGCCGAACAAGCGGTACAAGATGGCTCAGCCAATTTGGTGATTGGTACGCATGCTTTGTTTCAAGACAGTGTGCAATTTGCCAAATTAGGTTTGGTGATTATTGACGAACAGCACCGCTTTGGGGTCGATCAACGTTTAGCCTTACGCAATAAAGGCATCCAAGGCATGACGCCACATCAATTGGTGATGACCGCAACACCTATTCCACGCACCCTTGCTATGTCGGCTTATGGCGATTTAGATACCTCAGTAATTGATGAACTTCCTCCGGGGCGTACTCCCATTCAAACTGTAGCTGTGCCTTTAGAACGTCGTCATGAAGTTTTAGATCGGATTGTTAACAACTGTATGCAAGGTAAACAAGCCTATTGGGTATGTACTTTGGTCGAGCAATCAGAAACCCTAGATGCACAAGCTGCTGAAGCAACATTTTTGGATATTCAGCAACGCTATCCTGAGCTTAAAGTGGGTTTAGTACACGGCAAAATGAAAGCTGAGCAAAAACAAAGCGTGATGCAAGACTTTAAAGACAATGTGATTCAACTTCTCATTGCCACCACGGTGATTGAGGTGGGGGTAAACATCCCCAATGCGTCTTTAATGGTGATAGAAAATGCCGAACGTTTAGGCTTGTCACAATTACATCAGTTACGTGGTCGGGTGGGACGTGGCGCTCAAGCAAGTTTTTGTGCATTATTATATAAACAGCCGTTGTCGCAAAATGGTCAAGAACGTTTAAGAATTTTACGCGAAAGTAACGACGGCTTTGTCATTGCAGAAAAAGATTTGGAAATTCGCGGTCCGGGAGAACTTCTTGGCACCAAACAAACCGGAGATTTGGGTTTTAGGGTGGCTAAACTTGAACGTGATGATCATCTATTGCATCAGGCACATTATGTGGCACAGCAAATTTTGACCCACTACCCTGATCATGTGGATGACTTATTGCAACGTTGGCTGCCACAAGCCCCACGCTATGCCTATGTTTAATTTAACCAGTTTGAGGCTTTGCCAACTATGTGACACAAGTCCGCGCAGCAAAGCGGGAGTATGTTTAGACTGTTGGCACAGTTTGCCTTGGTTTAAGCAAGAAGTGCTGCGCCAAGAAATGCAAATTTGGGCAGCGTGTCAATATGACTACCCTTTAGATCGGATTATTCAGCAGTTTAAATATCAGCAGCAATTGCACTATCAAACCTTGCTAAGTGGCATATTGGCAGAACTTAAATACGTCGGGGTGCAAGCGATTGTCCCCATGCCTTTATCTTTGCCTAAACTTGCCGAACGCGGTTTTAACCAAAGTGTCTTGATTGCTCAAAGCTTAAGCCACAAGCTCAAAGCCCCGATTTGGCAACCTGTGCTACGACATGCTGAGCACTCGCAAAAAGGTTTAACTCGCCAAGAACGCTTAATCAATATCGACAGTCAATTTTATCTTGCGCCTCGACAATCGTTAAGATTTAAAAGAGTACTGATTGTGGATGATGTAGTCACTACAGGCAGTTCTATTCGGGCTTTAGCCGATCAACTTGAACAACTCGGTTGTACCCACATTCGTGCAGCGTGTTTAGCAGTGGCCAAGTAGTTGCCTCACCCAAGGAATCACCACCTCTTGGGTCAATGGTGCAATGTGGGTTTGTTGATCATCAAGTTTTATCCATTTCATCTCAGCAATTTCTGCGGCAATGTTGGGGGCTTGTGCCAAAGTCACATGATAAACATAAGACACTAATTGATGATCTGGCTCATTAGCAGTTTGAGTTTCAAAGCGCCCTAAGAAGGCCTCAATTATTGCATCGCTGCCAATTTCTTCTTTAATTTCCCGTAAAATTGTTACATCAGGTGCTTCATTGGCTTCTAATTTACCGCCGACTTGCATAAAGCAGGTGGTATTCTTTTTACGCACCAAGAGCAGTTCTTGCTGTGCATTTAAAATAATTGCGGCTGCTACAGTAATAGTTTTCATACAGGTTTAATTAGCCCTTGTTGGTCATTAGCACCCCATTTTGGTGTTGGTGCTTGATAACGGTTAAATGCAGCTAGAATCTGCTCGATATGCTCAGCACTAATCAGTGCTTGGTTAAAACGCTGTTGGGTAAAGCCTTGATCTGTGGTAAGCGCAATAAATTTAAGTAGGTCATCATAAAAACCTGCCACATTTAAAAAGCCAATGGCTTTTTGGTGAATGCCTAACTGTGCCCATGTCCATTGTTCAAAAATTTCTTCTAAAGTACCTGCACCGCCCGGCATGGCCAAAAAAGCCTCCGATAAATCTGCCATTAAGGTTTTACGTTGGTGCATGTTCTGTACGATATGTAACTCGCTCAAATTTGGGTGAGCCAATTCACGATCAACCAATGCTTCTGGAATCACCCCAATAACTTTTCCACCTGCCTGTAGTGCACTATCTGCCACTACGCCCATTAAACCTGAGCGTCCACCGCCATAGACCAACGTTGTGCCTTGCTCAGCAATACTACGTCCTACACGTTGTGCCTGCTCTACATAAATTTGTTCTGTGCCTAAGGCCGAACCACAAAAAACGGCAATCGATTGAATCATATTGTCTCTTTATTTAACTTTTGTCATATTTGATGGGTAAACTTCACGCAGTTTTTGCAAAAAAGTCACCGTCATCGCTGTGTTTTATGCATATCCTTGTCTAAAATACATTCATCGGTTTGACACATACTGCGCAAAGGAAAAGAATAATGCTTGAAGCCTTTTATGCCACAGAGCGCGGTAGTTTAGAAGATGCGACCATCAATGGCGATTTTGATTTACAACCTGATTTAGTTTGGGTGGATTTAATTGCGCCCTCACAAGAAGAACAACAATGGGTTTTAGACGCCTATGGGCAAAATCTACCTACCCTGAAATCCTTAGAAGATATTTCCTCTAGTGCGCGTTTTTACCGTGATGATGATGGCATTTTACATATCAGCACCTATTTTTTAACCAAAAATAAGAACTACCAAGTCGATGGTGAACCAGATGATCAATCCGGTATTTTATCGACTGTACAAACCGTGGCATTTATTTTACATAAAGATCGTTTGTTTACTTTGCGTGGTGAAAAGTTGGTGGCGTTTCGTGCCTTTCGTGCCCGCGCCCGCCGCAATGATTACGACATTGATTATAAAGACCCCACTTGGGTACTGTTGGGTTTATTAGAAGCCAAACTTGATGAGCTCGCCGATATTTTAGAAGATGTGCATAAAGATTTAGAAAAATATTCAACAGAAGTGCTTAACAACCGTCATCGTGAGCAAATTCTTGATTTAGATGACATGATTACCCGTTTAGCACAATTAGAAGATATGTTGGGTAAAGCACAACTGTGTTTAATTGACCTACGCCGTGTGTTGACCTTTTTAGCTCGTCCACGCGCTTTAGGCAGTCACATTTATGATGCCGATATTCGAGAACTGAGTGAAGATGTGCGCTCACTCGTTGAACATGACGCCTTTTTATTCCAAAAAGTGCGCTTTTTACTTGATACCACTTCCGGCTTCATTAACACCGAACAAAATGACACCATCCGTCGCTTCTCGATTTTACCGAGTATGCTTGCACCACCCATGCTGGTTGCTAGCGTCTATGGCATGAATACCGATGTGTTACCATTTGCCAAAGGCACCACTAGTTTTATTATGGTGAGCTTAATTATTGTCGCGTTCTTTATTGGACCACTGATTTATTTCCGTTGGAAAAAATGGATTTAACTTATATTTTAAAGTCAGCATAAAAAAGCACCCGAAGGTGCTTTTTTTAAATCAGCGTTAAGTCATGTTGTAAATGACAGGCTTGAATAATGTTTAGCATTTTTTGTGGTACAGCTTGAAAGTGTAAACCTTGCGCATTGGGTGTATGACGTAGCCAACGCATCAACACCGCCAACGCTAAAGTACTGCCCTGCTCAAGCTCAGATAAATTCAGCACCAACGGCAAAGGCTGAGCTTGAATCAATATTAAACCTTGTTGGTAATACTGTTCGGCGTTGTCAAAATCGATCTTGCCACTGACCCATAACACTTGGTCTTTTATGCTCAGCATTATTTTTTAACCGCTGAATCAGCATCCGGCTTAAAGGTCGCAATGGCTTTATCCAAGTTGTTGCCATTACGTTTGACGTTGGCTGCAAATTGATTACGGAACTGTAAACCTAAATCAATCCCTGACACGTTGATATTGCGGATTTTCCATTTATTGCCTCTCTCGACCAATTGGAAAGCCACCGGAATTTTTTGACCTTTGTTATTAAAATCAATGGTCACCACTGGATTTTTAACATTAGGCGCAGCTTTATAAGGACGCATGGTATAGGTTTGATTACTGTATTTTGCAAAAGCAGAACCGTAATTTTCAATTAAAGTTTCACGGAAATTCTTTTCAAACTGAGCACGTTGTGCAGCGCTACTTTGTTGCACATAAGTTCCCATTACAGTACGTACAAAAGCTTGTGAATCAATATGCGGATCTAAATGTTGACGCACAATCGTTTTGACCAAAGCTGGGTTATTTTGCAATTTACCTTGATCGGCTTGTACGCGCTTAATCAAAGTATCAGCAACTTGCCTAATAAAGTCAGGCGGTGTTTGCGTTGGTGCCGCAAAAGCTGTACCTGCCAGCAGAGTAGCTAAAACACTTGCACTCAGTGTTTGTTTCATTAAAGTTTTCATCGATTTCTCCTAGGCTTATTCAGCAACAAATGAGGCTTCAGCATCGTCTGGGTTGCTGCTATCGCTATCGGTAGTTTTTGTGCCACCGGTAATAAATTTACTAATTAAATCTTCAAGGTCCATGGTGCCTTGGGTATTGATAATACTGCCACCACGTGGAAGGTAGTTTAGACCACCACCTGGAATGACTTTTAAATATTTTTCACCCAATAAACCATTGGTTGCGACCATAATATAAGCATCTTCATCAATACTGGTGATGGACTTCATGTTGGCAATCAGTTCATTTTGCATTGTTTTTTGTTGATCGGGGCGAGCATCTGTATAGTCTGTACTGTATTTAAGCTCTTCTAAAGCGTTTTCCTGTACAAGTTTTAATTGTGCTTGGTTAAACGAAGTTAACTGACCATCTAAATCAAAATGCACTGTGGCTAAACGAGTCATTGGATCTAAAGTAATGTCGGTTACACGACCAATGGTCACCCCACTCATGGTCACTTTAGCGCGGGGTTTTAAACCATTTACATTATCAAACTCAGCTTGCATGCTGTAACGATCAGACAAATTACTGCCGCTTAAACCACTGACTTTCATGGCCAAAAAAAACATGGCCACTGCAAAAATAATCACAAATACCCCAACGGCCAGTTCACTTGCACGCGATTGCATTACACACCTCCAAACATGACCGCAGTCAACACAAAATCAAAACCTAATACACATAAAGACGAATACACCACAGTACGTGTGGTTGATGTCGCAATCCCTTCTGAGGTCGGCTCACAGGCATAGCCTTGATATACCGCAATCCAAGTACACACAATGGCAAAGACAAAACTTTTGATTAAAGTACCTTGAAAAATATCTTCATAAAAGCGCACTGTGCTTTGCATACCACTCCAAAAAGAGCCTTCATCTACACCTAAAAAATCCACCCCAACCAATTTTCCGCCCATAATACCAATCGCGGCAAAAATGACAGATAGCATTGGTAAGCTTACAATCCCAGCCCAAAGACGTGGTGAAACAATGCGTTTAAGTGGATCAACCCCAATCATTTCCATGCTAGAGAGCTGTTCGGTGGCTTTCATTAAACCAATTTCGGCGGTTAATGCTGAACCTGCGCGGCCTGCAAAAAGTAATGCTGCCACTACGGGTGCAAGTTCACGCAGCAAAGTTAACGATACCATGGTACCCAACATGGATTCTGAACCCACATTGACTAAAATTGAGTAACCTTGTAAACCTAAAACCAAACCAATAAATAGACCCGATACCGCAATAATTAAGAGCGATAGAAAACCTACACGGTACATCTGATACAAAAATAGTTTGACCCCAAGCCATGTCGGCATCGAGCATAAAATTTGCAGCAACATGATGCTCGCAACCCCAATGCCACGTATCCGCTGTATAACAAGACGGCCAAGTAAGGCTATTGCATTCATGCTTGACCCTCAGCAGTTAAATAAGGCTGATGACTAAATTGATAATCAACCGGACCTTCAACCGAACCATTTAAAAATTGTTGCACAAAAGCAGAAGGATGTCGTTTGAGTTGGTCAGGTGTACCTTCGCCTTGAACTTTACCTTCAGCAATGACATAAATATAATCTGCGATTAGAAGTGTTTCTGCCACATCATGCGACACAATAATGGTAGTTAAATCTAAGGCATCACGTAGCGAGCGAATCAGACGGGTCAATACGCCCATCACAATAGGATCTTGTCCGGCAAATGGCTCATCATACATAATCAGTTCAGGATCAAGCGCAATCGCACGCGCAAGTGCAACACGTCGATTCATGCCCCCTGAGAGTTCAGCCGGCATAAACTGCTCGGTGCCGCGTAAACCCACCGATTCTAATTTTAATGCAACAAGTTCAGCAATTAAATGCTCAGGCAACTGAGTATGCGCACGAATTGGAAAGGCTACATTTTCGTAAACTGACATGTCGGTGAACAAAGCCCCACTTTGAAACAACATGCCCATACGTGAGCGCACTTGAAATAGTTGTTGGCGTGACAGTTTATTAATGTCTTGCCCATCAAGCAGCACTTGACCTTGATCAGGGACTAACTGTCCACCAATCAAACGTAATAATGTGGTTTTACCTGTGCCCGATGGCCCCATAATCGCAGTAATTTGTCCGCGACGAATATTTAAACTGACATTGTCATAAATGATTCGATCACCGCGCCGAAAGCTTAAGTTATTGACTTCAATAAAAGCTTGGGGTGGAGATACTGTATTATTCATACTGGTGCGTATTCCTGCATTTTTTCAGCAGACATACTATAAAGGATTAGTAGTTTTTTGGGAGAATAAATATAGAACGCAGTGTTGTATAAATGTCAGACTTCACTGAGGTGAAATTAGATAAAAGAATGGTAGATCAATATTGCTATATTACACAATACTAAAATACCTCCTACATACGGTAGCATGCTTATTTACCTCGACTTCGACCAAACATATCAAAAAATCTGTTACACACGTTGGCTTTTAAGCGCAAATTGTGCCATGAGTATACATTTTAAAAGTAAAATATCAACATTCTTTGCATAAAAAAGACCGATGCAAGCATCGGTCTTTTTAAGCTCAATTTAACAATTAGTCGTTAAATTTGCGACGTGGACGGTCTTCGCCAAATGTGCGCTCGCCACGTGGTTTGTCATCAAAGCTACGACGTGGACGATCTTCGCCACCGAAAGTACGCTTAGGACGATCATCACCAAATGAACGTTGTGGACGGTCACCGAAGCCACCTTCACGACGTGGAGCAGGACGATCACCAAAATCACGTTTTGGACGGTCGTTATAACCATTTTCACGTGCTGGCTTGTAATCTACACGGTTGCCACGGTTATCATCTGCTGAACGTGGTGAATCACCAAACGAACGTTGCGGACGATCACCGAAACCACCTTCACGACGTGGCGCTGGACGGTCGCCAAAATCACGTTTAGGACGGTCATCAAATGAACGCTGTGGACGGTCGCCAAAATCACGCTTTGGACGATCATCATACGAACGTTGTGGACGGTCGCCAAAATCACGCTTTGGACGGTCATCATACGAACGTTGTGGACGATCACCGAAACCGCCTTCACGACGTGGTGCTGGACGATCATCAAATGAACGTTGTGGACGATCACCGAAATCACGTTTTGGACGATCATCACCGCCTTCACGACGTTTGAAGTTAGACTCGCCTTCAAAACGTGCACGACCACCGCCATCACGACCACCAAAACCGCCACGACCACGACCGCCATCACGACCACGACCGCCATCACGACCACGACCGCCGCCATCACGACTACCGCGTGCAGGTGGTGGAGATGGCTCAAGACCTTCAATTTCAGTCACGTCTAAACGTGCTTCTAAGAAGTCTTCTAATGCACGAATCTTGCCGCGTTCACGGTAAGTTGCAAGTGTAATTGCTTTACCTGTACGACCTGCACGACCTGTACGACCAATACGGTGAACATAATCTTCGTTCTTCATTGGAAGACCAAAGTTAATCACGTGAGAAATCGTTGGTACGTCAAGACCACGCGCTGCAACGTCAGTTGCAACTAAAATTTTTGCACGACCTTCACGGATGCTACGTAAACGACGGTTACGAACAGTCTGTGGCATTGCACCGTGAAGTGCTACAACTGAAAGACCTGCTTCTGCAAGCTCTTCAGCAAGCATATCGGTATCTTCTTGAGTTGAAGCAAATACAACTGCTTGATCAACATCTTCTGCATTTAACCAATGTGTAAGCAATTTTTTCTTATGCTCAAAACCATCAGTCCAATGAAGCGTTTGCGTGATGTCTGTGTTAGTAGAGTGACCAGTTTCGATCGCAATACGTTGCGGATCATTCATCATGCGTTCAGCAAGTGTAATGATGCGCGGTGCAAATGTTGCAGAGAACATAAGCGTTTGCTTACGGTTAGCAGCATATTCGCCAATTGCTTCTAAGTCTTCTGAGAAACCTAGATCAAGCATACGGTCTGCTTCATCGACAATCAGTGACTCAACTTTGTCAAGTTTAATTTGACGACGATTCACTAAGTCAATTAAACGACCCGGAGTTGCAACAACAACTTGCGCGCCTTTTAACTGTTGAATTTGCTTACCAAAAGGCATACCGCCCATGATTGCAGCAATACGAACACCTTTCATGTGACGTACAAACGCAATCGCGTCTTGGCTTACCTGTTGCGCTAATTCACGTGTTGGTGAAATCACTAAAATTGTAGGCTGAGTAATTGCCTTCATACGTTCTTTAAATGGAACGAATGCATCTTCAGATGCTAAAGCATTTAACGTTGGGAGTAAAAACGCTGCAGTTTTACCTGAACCTGTTTGGCTAGATACAAGTAGGTCTTTACCTTCTAACGCTGCAGGAATCGATTGTTCCTGTACTGGAGTCGGTGAAGTAAAACCTAAAGCTTGAATCGCTTGTTGTAAAGATTCATGTAAAGGAAAATCAGCAAAAGTTTTGCTCATAGAGTGTTTCACCCGAAGTTTGGGTGCTCCATTAAAATAAAGTCAGATGGACATCGACAAAAAGCGGTACAGCAATAATCGCTGACAAATATGAGAATCAGCGGCGATCCGAGTAACGACGATGTGATAACGCACGCTTGTATTACGGCATAACCTGAAAGAATCGCTTTAGCGATTGGGGCGCGAGATATCGTCCTCTCTTTGGACCGAACGCGCATACACAATATAGAAGAGAAATGTTCAGGTAACGAACAGAAAATTAAGTGCGTCGCAAGATTATAGCAGAGTTCTTTAAAAAGTCATGTCATTTGATTAATATTTGACTTAAATCAAAATTATGTCAATTAAATGATTGATTTATATAAAAATTTTAATTGTTATTTTTTTGTAAAATAAAGCCCTCAAGTTGAGGGCTTTATTAAAATCTAGATATTGTAATAAGCTTGAGCTTATTTAGCTGCTTCGCCCCACGCTGGAACAACAGCTTGCATCAGTGGTTTAAGCATTTTCATTGAACAGGCAATTACTTGGCCATTTTCCATTGATTCTGAACCACCACGTGCATCCACTACAGTACCGCCGGCTTCTTTAACAATTAATTCGCCCGCTGCGATGTCCCATGGTTTTAAACCAAGTTCAAAATAACCATCAAAACGACCTGCCGCTACATATGCTAAATCTAATGCTGCTGAACCTGTACGACGGAATTGCGCACCTGCTTCTGATACATTGAGTAAAGCAGCAAAGTGATTTTTAGCATAAGACACAACTTCACCGTTGCGTTTCGCACGGTAAGCATGACCTACAGATAAGAAAGTATTGGCAAGATTATCTTTTACATTCACGCGAATACGACGTTGATTGAGCATTGCGCCACGACCACGACTTGCAGAGAACAGCTCGTCTTTCACAGGATCGTAAATCACACCGTGCTGCGTTACACCTTTGTGTTGAACAGCAATTGAGATACAAAAATGAGGTACACCATTGATGAAGTTAAGTGTGCCATCCAGTGGATCAATCACCCAGCACCATTCAGCGTCTGAGCCTTTACCTTCTTGATAACCAAATTCTTCACCTAAGAAGCTGTGGTTTTTATAACTTTTACGCAGCGTATCAATGGTCAACTGTTCTAAATAACGGTCAACACGTGTCACTGGACCATCAATGCCTTTTTCTTCGACTTGTAGATCAAGCTTATGACGATTTTGATGCGCTTTTAAAAGTTCTTGACCAACTAATTGAGCCGCACGCGCAGCCATCACCACCATAGGTTCCATTGAACACCCTACTACAAATATTGAAGACGATTAAAGAATAATGCATAAAAGCCACATTATCTTAACAAAGATTGTGGCTTTTTGGCAAAAAATTAATGTTTAAGTAAAAATGAACTAGCTAAGTTTTGCCCAAGCAGTATGCATAGCCTCATAGATACCATGCTCATCTAAACCTGCTGCTGCAAGCATTTGCGCATGGGTCGCCTGTGGCATAAATTCATCGGCTAAGCCTAAATGAATGATTGGTTTAACAATTTGTGCTTGTGCAAAATACTCACTGATACTACTGCCCGCGCCTGCCATGACCGCATGTTCTTCGACCGTCACAAACAGCGATGTATGTAGAGCAAGTTGATCGAGCATTTTTGTATCTAATGGTTTCACAAAGCGCATATTGATAACACGCACGCCTAGACCTGTTTGAGTAGCGAATTTCTGCGCTGCACTTATCGCTGCTGTAACACGACTACCAAAAGCTAAAACACTAATCTGTTGTTTTGCAGTTGGATTTAAGCTGAGTACAATTTGTGCTTGACCCAATGGCAAAGGCTTGAGTTCAGCTTCAATCTTCACCCCAACGCCTTGACCACGTGGATAACGTACCGCCGCAGGACCTTGATACATATAAGCGGTATGTAGCATTTGACGACATTCATTTTCGTCTTTTGGTGCCATAATCACCATGTTTGGAATGGTGCGCATGTAAGCATAATCATAGGCACCGGCATGAGTTGGACCATCTTCACCCACCAAACCAGCACGATCAATGGCAAAGGTCACATCTAGATTTTGCAAGGCAACATCATGCACCAATTGATCATAACCACGTTGTAAGAAAGTCGAATAAATTGCAACCACAGGTTTTAGACCTTCACAGGCCATGCCTGCTGCTAATGTCACCGCATGTTGTTCAGCAATTGCCACATCAAAGAAACGCTGTGGGTATGCTTGAGCAAATTTCACCATGCCTGAACCTTCACACATGGCAGGAGTAATGGCCAGTAATCGCGAATCTTGTTGTGCCTGATCTATCAACCACTGACCAAATACATCAGAATATTTGGGCGCAGTTGCAGGTACCGCCACCGCATTAATTTTATTAATCGCGTGATATTTAATTTGTTCAACTTCAGCTGGCGCAAAGCCCTTGCCTTTTTTAGTATAAATATGAATTAAACGCGGACCCTTACGCTGTTTTAATGCAGCAAACACATGGCTCAGTTGTTCTACATCATGCCCATCAAAAGGACCAAAATAGTCAAAACCAATGGCTTTAAATAAGTTATCGGCAGCATCAGTGGCAGCTTCATGTAAGCGCGAGTTATATAACCATTCTGGGTGCGGTTGCACATAGGCCTGACCGTCTTGGCTAATATTAACTGACTCACCACGCGCCCAAATTGCAGCTAAATGTTTGGCAAAACCACCAGTACTACACGAGATCGACATATCATTGTCATTGAGTACTACGATTAAATCAGCTTGATGGGCAACTGCATCGTTCATGGCTTCAAAAGCCATGCCTGCCGTCATAGCACCATCACCAATAATGGCAACCACTTCACGGGCAATATTTTGATAACGACTGGCCAAAGACATACCAAGGCCTGCTGAAATAGCCGTAGAAGAATGTCCTACTCCAAAAGTATCAAACTCAGATTCTTCACGCGCTGGAAATGCCGCTAAACCATCTTTAGAGCGGATGGTCACCAGTTGTTCACGGCGACCAGTTAAGACTTTATGCGGATAGGCTTGATGACCTACATCCCAAATCAGACGGTCATGTGGGGTGTTAAAACAATAATGCAAGGCTACGGTTAATTCAATGACACCTAAATTTGCGCCAAAATGTCCACCACTTTGACCTGCTGCATACAAAATATAATGACGCAACTCATCCGCCACTTGTTTGAGTTGGCTACGGTCAAGAGTACGCAATTGCTCAGGATGATCTATCGTATCGAGCAACGAAGTTACAGGGCGATGAGTTGGAATTTCTGTATACAACATATGTGGCAAAGCCTTCTAAAGCCTGGCAAATCTATCGCTAGGTCAAATGGGTTACTCGAACATATCGTCGAATGATAGCACCTTAAATCAGCCACATTTTTAGCGATGGCGTTTTAAAACAAATCTCTCGCGGGCATGGTAGTTTAGATTATCCTGAATAATCTCACTATTTATCAACTATTATCGTGTGCTTTACACAAAAAAGAAAATCTTCTATGTGAATTCCGCATTGCAATTCTACTAATGTCCAACCATTAAGCTATACTTTAGTCAATTTTTTTTGTTTTACGGGTTTTGCCGTGCCAATTCAATTTGTCGCAACGTCTCGACTACCCACCGCCTTTGGTGAATTTAAGATTAGTGTTTTTCAAGATCCTGACACTGGCGAAGAGCATGTGGCATTGTCTAAAGGGTTAGAACTACCACCAAACGAGCCAGTTTTAGTGCGTGTGCATTCAGAATGCTTAACGGGAGATGCTTTTGCTTCGCTCAAGTGCGACTGTGGCCCACAACTACAAGCCACACAGCGTTTAATTCATGAAGCAGGACAAGGCGTGATTTTATATTTACGCCAAGAAGGTCGTGGTATTGGACTCACCAATAAAATTCGCGCTTATGCTTTGCAAGATCAAGGTCATGATACGGTGGATGCCAATTTAATGTTAAATTTGCCGGCAGATGCACGTACTTATGAGATGTGTAACATCATGCTTGAGCATTTGCAGGTCAAACAAGTCAGACTCATCACCAATAATCCACTCAAGATACAAGCATTAACAGAACAAGGCATTGATGTCGTAGGTCGTGTGCCGTTAACGGTGGGTTTAAATCCATTTAATGAGCAATATTTAAAAACCAAGCACGAACGTATGTCACATTTGTATGACAAAGACGATTTTTAAGTGAAGAATAACGGGGTTTTTAATTCAAAATCCCTTACTTTGTTTAAGGTTTTATGCTTTGATGATGGTGTATCTTATCGTTTACTGAGGCGTCACTTATGCAGCACCCAACTTCGGCTGATATCCAACGCGTTCGCGAATTTCTCCTTGATTTACAAGCCCGCATTTGTGCGGCCTTAGAACAACAAGAACAACAAGGTGGCGGTAGCGCTACATTTGAAATTGATGATTGGCAACGCCCTGAAGGTGGTGGTGGTCGTTCACGTGTTTTACAAAATGGCACTGTGATTGAAAAAGGCGGGGTGATGTTTTCACACATCAACATCTCAAAACTACCTGCCTCTGCCACCGAACGTCATCCTCAAATTGCCGGTGCTAAAGCCCAAGCCATGGGTGTATCACTGGTGATTCATCCTCAAAACCCCAATGTGCCGACCTCACATGCCAATGTGCGTTTATTTGTGGCCGAGCCTGAAGGTCAAGAACCGATTTGGTGGTTTGGCGGTGGTTTTGACTTAACACCATTTTATCCAAATGATGAGGATGTGTTGTCTTGGCATCAAACTGCGCATGATTTGTGTGCCCCTTTTGGCGAAGAGATTTACCCAAAACATAAACAATGGTGCGATGATTATTTTTATTTAAAGCATCGTGATGAACAACGTGGTGTGGGTGGTTTATTCTTTGATGATTTAAATCAATGGGATTTTGAAACGTGCTTTAGCTATATGCAAGCGGTGGGCAATGGTTATTTAAATGCTATTTTACCAATTTTTGAGCGTAATCAAGCTAAACCTTATACTCAAGCACAACGTGATTTTCAGCTTTATCGCCGTGGCCGTTATGTAGAATATAATTTGGTGTATGACCGTGGCACTTTGTTTGGTTTACAAACCGGTGGTCGTATTGAATCCATTTTAGTCAGTCTGCCACCATTAACAGGTTGGTCGTATCGTCCTGAATGGGAAGAAGGTTCGCCTGAAAAACGTCTTACCGATTATTACCTTAAGCCACATGATTGGTTACATGAGCTGAGCTAATGTGTGTTAAGGCTATCTATAGATAGCCTTTTTTTCATATATTTAATTACAACCTATTTCACATACAACCGATAAAAACCGTTAAGCTAAAGCCATTGTTACCCATTGCCTTAGGCTTGCCACATGCTCGCTTCATTCTCTCAGCATAAATTGCTGTGGTTTACGCTGTTAATTTCTTTGTTATCTATTTCATTTTTTACCACGCTTCATTACGAAAACAACCTGTTTGATGGTCTTTCTATGAGCGTGAGTGCCCTCACCTCTTTGGCTTTGTTTTTATTGGCAATGATTTGCTTATTTGATGTGGTGAACGACATTTGTAACCCTTAAGCATTTTACCGTATAGTGGCCACACTGTTGTGCACACGGAATTGCCTTTATGAGCAAACAATTTGCTGTGATTGGAAACCCCATTGAACAATCACGCTCGCCTGAACTGCATCATGCTTTTGCCAAAAAAATGGGCATTACGCTTGAATACCATAAACGCCTAGCACCACTGGATGGTTTCTTAGCCAGTATGCAGGCTTTTTTTGCCGAGGGCGGCGTAGGCATGAATGTCACCGTCCCCTTTAAAGAGCAAGCCTTTGCAGCCTGTGGGCAATTAACTGAGCGCGCTAAAATTGCCAAAGCTGTAAATACTTTATGGATGCAAGATGGGGTATTGCACGGCGACAATACTGATGGTCAGGGTTTGGTGGCTGCCATTCAAGCCCTCAACTGGAATTTAAAAGACAGTCGCATTTTAATTTTAGGCGCAGGTGGTGCCACGCGTGGCGTGATTTACCCCTTGGTGCAGGCCGGTGCACAACACATTGTCATTGCCAATCGCACCCTTGCTCGCGCTGAGCAATTGGTGACTGATTTACAAGACAGCGTAGCAAGCGCTGAATTGTCGGCGATTGGTTTAGATCAATTAAGCGGTAAGTTTGATTTTATTATTAATGCCACGTCTGCAAGTTTAAGCGGTGATGCATTGCTTTTGCCTGAATCACTGCAATTTAAAGCTGCCTATGAAATGGCCTATGGCAAGCCTTCTAGCTTTTTAGACCAAGCCCAAGCACGTGGTGTACCGAATACAGATGGTTTTGGTATGTTGGTGGGTCAAGCCATTGAAGCATTTTATATTTGGAATGGTGTACGTCCAGAATTAAAAGACTTTTTATAAAATTTTCATCTAAAAAAAGAGTCCAAAGAGGCTCTTTTTTTTATACATAGATAAAATCAGTATGGCTTAATCATTTATAAAAAATGTGTTTTATTTGCACACACATTCTCACAATATTTTGCTATGTTTTTTTATGATTAAATTTAATATGTTATTTATACATTAACGTTTCACCTTATACGCTCAGGAGGTACATTTCATTTTTTAAGCAGCATAACAAAAGTATTAAAATGAAATCTGCTTCAAGTAACATGCAAGCTTGACCTGTGCAACAATAATCAAAATATCGGCACCTCTTATAACGATTTTTAAAATTAGGATTACAACTATGCCAAGCTATAAAGCTCCTCTTCGTGATATGCGCTTCTTAATGAATGAAGTATTTGATTATCCGAAACATTATCAAAAATTAACTCATGGAGCAGCCGCTGATCCTGAAACTGTTGATATGATTTTAGAAGGTGCAGCTGATTTTTGTGAAAATGTATTGTTTCCGCTTTATCAAAGTGGGGATGCCGAAGGCTGCCATTTTGATAATGGCACAGTAACCACACCAAAAGGTTATAAAGAAGCTTATGCACAATTGGTGCAAGGCGGTTGGCAAGGTTTATCTTATCCTGAAGAGTATGGTGGTCAAAACTTACCGCCTTCACTCAATTTAATTAAATCTGAGATGATGGGAACAGCCAATTGGTCGTTTCAGATGTATCCGGGCTTAAGTATTGGTTGTATGAATACCATTATGCAATATGGTACACCCAACCAAAAAGACACGTATATGCCAAAATTAGTCAGTGGCGAATGGTCAGGCACAATGTGTTTGACTGAACCACAATGTGGAACTGACTTAGGCCAAGTTAAAACCAAAGCCGAACCAAGTGAAGATGGCAATTATAATATTACCGGTACCAAAATCTTTATTTCAGCAGGTGAGCATGATCTGACTGAAAATATTATCCATATTGTTTTGGCACGTTTACCCGATGCACCTGAGGGAACTAAGGGTATCTCATTGTTTATTGTGCCTAAATTTTTAAATCATGCTGATGGCAGTATTACTGAGCGTAATCATGTGAGTTGTGGTTCAATTGAACATAAAATGGGGATTCGCGCCTCTGCCACTGCGGTGCTTAATTTTGACAATGCCACCGGCTACTTAATTGGCGAGCCACATAAAGGCTTACATGCCATGTTTACCTTTATGAACACGGCGCGTATTGGCACCGCCATTCAAGGCATTGCCCATGCCGAGCTGTCTTTTCAAAATGCCTTGCCTTATGCCAAGGAACGTTTATCTATGCGTGCCTTATCAGGTAAAAAAGCGCCTGAAAAAGTTGCCGATCCAATTATTTACCATGCCGACGTACGTCGTATGTTACTCACGCAAAAGGCGATTGCGGAAGGTGGTCGCGCCATGATCTATTATGCCGCGCAGATTTCTGACAACATGCAAGATGCGCTAGAACGTGGTGATGACGCTGCATTTAAACAATATGATGATCAGCTTGGATTTTATACCCCTATTTTAAAAGGCTTTTTGACTGAATTGGGGCACGAAGCAGCCAATTTAGGTATGCAGGTGTTTGGTGGTCATGGCTATATCAAAGAATGGGGCATGGAACAAATCGTGCGCGATGCACGCATTGCCATGTTGTATGAAGGTACCACAGGCGTACAAGCGCTTGATTTACTAGGACGTAAAGTCATTTTAGGCTCACGTGGTAAAGTCATTCGCGATTACACCTCAGAAATTTTAAGATTCTGTAGCAATCATGCCCGTAACAAATACATGCGTGGCTTTGCTTGGGAATTAACCAAACTATGCGCACAATGGAACACCCTCACTTTACGAGTGATCATGGCGGCACGTAAAGACCGCGACATGGTGTCCTCTGCCTCTACCGACTTTTTAATGTTTTCAGGTTACGTGATGATGGCCTATTTTTGGGCACAGCAAGCTGCAGTTGCATCAGAGAAAATTGGTGCAAATCAAGGACCTGAAAGTATTGAGTTTTATAAAGCCAAAATTAAAGTGGCTGATTTTTATTTTGAGCGCTTATTGCCACGTTCCCAAGGCCATGCCGAAGCCATGGTACATACACCACGCAGTATGCTTGCACTAAATGCTGAACATTTTAGTTTTGATTACTAATCGCCTATAAATATAAAAAAAGCCCAAGCTCATGTTGGGCTTTTTTAAGGTGTATAACTTATAAAAATTCTTCTAATACCGAATTTAAGAAGATATGCCCTTTTTCTGTACATGACAGCCGATCTAGGTCGGCGACCATTAATTGCCGCTCACGCAATGCGCCAAGAATAGGTTGTAAAGTCTTTAACTCTAAACCCGTACGTTCTTGATACAGCCGTGCCTCTACGCCCTGATTTAAGCGTAAAGCATTCATCATAAACTCAAACGGTAATTCATCCTGTTCAATGCGCTTGTACTGCACATGTTCGGCAGGCACTTTAGCCAAGTAATCTTTAGGAAGGCGGGTTTTTTGAAAACGATACACACCATCCGCTTGAGTGACTTTACCGTGCGCTCCTGCCCCAATGGCAAGGTAATCACCAAATTGCCAATAGTTGAGGTTATGTGCCGATGGTAATTCTTTACGCCATGCCGACACTTCATAATTGATAAAGCCTTGTGCTTTTAAATATTCCTCACCTGCGGCTTGAATATCTTCTAAGACTTCATCTTGCGGTAAAATCGGTTGAGTGCGGAAAAATACCGTATTGGGTTCAATGGTCAATTGATACCATGAAATATGTGTTGCACCATTTTCCACAGCAAGCTGTAAATCAAGCAACGCTTCACTTAAGCTTTGCTCGGGTAAGCCATGCATTAAATCTACATTAACGCGTTGAAAACCGGCCTGTTTGGCATGCCGAATTGCCAATATGGCATCATCATTGCTATGAATACGCCCAAGTTTGCTTAACTGTTCGCTATTAAAACTTTGTACACCGAGCGATAAACGGGTAATACCGGCCTCTAAATAATCTTTAAATGGCTCGTGTTCAAGCGTACCGGGATTGGCTTCTAAGGTAATTTCACAATCGGTTTCAAATGGCAGCAAGCTTTTTAATTGCGTAAATAGCCACATATAGCCTTGCGCGGAAATTAAAGACGGCGTTCCTCCACCAATAAAAACACTATGAATGTGACGCCCTTGAGCAAAATGTAACTGAGTTTTAAAGTCTGCAACCAAAGCATGTAAATATTGTTGTTCTAAATCTAAAGACAGTTTGCCATCGGGCACCGCATGCGAATTAAAATCGCAATATGGGCACTTACGCACACACCATGGCATATGGATATATAACGACAACGGTACAGACTGCGGATTTAAATTGACCAAGGCACAAGCTCAAAACAAGAAAAACAAGAGCGTTATTTTAACATGTCTATAGCAAGACACTGACGAAAAGCCACACAGTTTTCGCGTAGAGTAAAAAAAGCCAATAAAAAGAAATGGATTAAACCGATGAATTTTTCTGTGCAATTGCTTGCCTTGTTGCCTTTGGTGTTTTTAATTGGCACTGCCATGACTTTACAAACGGCTATTAATGCTCAAGTCAGTCAAAGTATAGGCTCACCCTTACAAGCTGCTTTAATATCGTTTAGCTTCGGCACACTGATTCTTGCTGTTTTAGTGTTGCTCCAAAAACAAGCATGGCCTTCACTGCAACAGTTTTCCCAATTGCCTTGGTATGCATGGTGTGCTGGCGTGTTGGGGGTTTATGCAATTAGTTTAAGCATCTATACTGCGCCTAAACTAGGCTTGTTAACATTTTCCGGCTTAGTGATTTTTGGGCAAATCCTCACCTCTATGTTGTTTGATCATTTTGGCGGGTTAGGTGCTGAAAAAAATCCAATCCATTGGCAACGTTTATTGGGTGGCGTGGTCATATTTGTTGGTGTACTACTCACCCTGCAACGCTAGATGATGAGTACAAGTGTGTCACAAGTGACGTCTACGAGCTTTGAAATTAAGAAGCTCATGCATTTAATGCTACCTATTTTAATTACCCAATTTGCTCAAGCAGGTTTTGGTCTAATTGATACCATTATGGCCGGTCAACTCTCTGCGGTTGACCTTGCCGCCATTGCTGTGGGGGTCGGTTTATGGATTCCAATCATGTTGCTGTTTAGTGGCATTATGATTGCCACCACGCCCTTGGTTGCTGAAGCCAATGGTGCACGCACCCCAGAGAAAATTGCCACCATCGTGCGTCAATCGTTATGGGTGGCGCTGATTCTTGGCGTGATTGCTGGTTTATTACTACAACTGATGCCACTGTTATTGCCTGTGTTGGGTGTTCCCGACAATCTGTTGCCTAAAGCAAGTTTGTTTTTGCATGCTATTGGCTTTGGTATGCCTGCGGTGACCATGTATGCAGCTTTACGTGGCTACTCTGAAGCACTTGGCTTTCCACGTCCTGTGACTGTAATTAGTTTAGCGGCCTTAGTAGCCCTTGTTCCACTCAACTATGTGTTTATGCATGGTCTAGGTCCAATTCCTGCTTTAGGCAGCGCGGGCTGTGGTTTTGCCACTGCAATTTTACAATGGGTCATGTTCTTTGCTTTATTGGCTTATATTCAAAAGGCCAAGATCTATAAAGCCACTTCAATTTTTGGTCAGTTTGAAAAGATTAATAGCTATTGGATTAAACGTATTTTAAAACTAGGTTTACCCATTGGTTTAGCCATTTTTTTTGAAGTGAGTATTTTTAGTACTGCTGCCATTATTTTAAGCCCCTTAGGTGAAACCATTGTCGCTGCACATCAAATTGCTATTTCAGTGACTTCACAATTATTTATGATCCCGATGTCTTTAGCCTTGGCACTAACCATTCGTGTGGGGACCTATTATGGTGAAAAAAACTACATTGCCATGCGCAAAGTGCAAAAACTAGGCTTAATCACCGCAACCGGATTGGCGTTAACTACCATGTTATTTATGTGGTTATTACGTCCTGAAATTGTGGCAGTTTATACCCAAGATGTAATGGTGGCAGAAGTGGCTATGTATTTAATTTGGTTTGCCATTGCTTATCAAATTATGGATGCATGGCAAATTAGTGCAGCTGGTTGCCTACGGGGTATGCAAGATACCAAAGGCCCGATGTGGATCACCATGATTGCCTATTGGGTGGTGGCTTTCCCTGTGGGCATTTATTTATCGCGCTTTACCAATATGGGCGCACCCGGCGTTTGGATTGGCTTGATTGTCGGTTTAACTATAGCCTGTATTTTATTACTGATGCGTTTATATATGAATAATAAGCGTTTAAGCCTAAACACTTAATCTAACAAGCGAAGGTTTAACCTTCGCTTTTTTTAAGCCACTGGCAACATAACATAACGCTTGTCGCTGTTTTAAACCTTAGAACATCAAGCGAATGATTTGTACAATCCTTTAACAATTTAAAGTAGGCAGATATGCATTTGTCGCCTATGATCATGTACGAGCTCGACTTTTTCTTGAGGATTTAGGCATGGCAAAACCGGCAACTACGCCTGGTCGTCGTTTTATGAAACTTGCAACTATGACTGCAAGCATTGCGACAAAAACCGTTTCCAATTCACTGCGTAATTTAACCGCAGATGAAGAGCAGAAAAATGCCGCACGCAGTAAAATGTTTCAAGACATTGGGCTACAAATTGCTGAAACCTTAGGTGAAATGAAAGGTGCAGTAATGAAAGTTGGACAAATCGCCTCACAATATAAAGACGTTTTTCCACCTGAAGTTTCTAAAGCGATTGCCAAATTACAACGCCAAGCCCCTCCTATGCCTTTTGCGCAAATTCAACAACAAGTTGAAAAAGAGCTAGGCAAGCCGTTAAAGGTTTTATTTGCCGATTTTGATCAAACTCCTTTTGCCGCAGCCTCCATTGGGCAAGTGCATCGCGCCACTTTAAACAGTGGTGAGCAGGTGGTGGTCAAAGTACAGTATCCGGGTGTTGAAGAAGCCTGCGCCAGTGATTTAAAGCAAGTGCGCTTGGCTTTACGCTTAATGGGTGTACTTAAAATTGAGCGCAAATTACAAGATCGCCTGTTTCAAGAAATTCAAGACAGCCTAGACAACGAACTTAACTACCAAATTGAAGCCCAAAACTTGCATGTGGCACGTACTTTTCATCAAGCACTTGACCCTAAAGTGGTGATTCCACAAGTGTATAGCGAGTATTCGTCACGCCACGTTTTAACTTTAAGTTTTGAGCAAGGGCATGGCATTGAAACAGCACGTACATGGTCACAAGAAACACGTAACCAATTGGGGCGTCGCTTATTACGTGCGATTGGACAAGAAATTTTCTATTTAAAACGGTTCCACTGTGACCCTCATCCGGGCAACTTTGCTTTTCGTGAGGATGGCAGCGTGCTTATTTATGATTATGGCGGTGTCAAAAGCTTATCCACAGAAGTAGTGGAGAATTTTAAAGCTTTAATTCATGCAGCACGTGCTGAAGATTTTTCCAGTATGGAAGATTACTTATTGCGTTTAAATTCGCTTTCAGAAAAAGGGAAATTCCCACAAGACTTATACCGCGCATGGGTGGAAATCTTTACCCGTCCATTGCTCACGCATTATGATTTTGCTGCCAATAGCTCGCATCATGATGCGATGGAGTTGGTCAAACCATCACTTAAATATTGGGATTTATTTAAGCCTTCGCCTGAAACCTTAATGGTGAATCGTACGATTTCAGGACAGTATTGGAATTTAATTAATCTAAAAGTGCATGATAATTTAAATGATGTTTTAGATGAATTAGTACCACCACGCACATAACTTTATCACCCAAAGCCTTAAGCTTTGGGTTTACTTTTTAAACTTTTATGTTATGTTATAATATATCTAAAGATAAGGAATTGCGAAATGCGTGAAAGTATCCACCCTGAATATCAACAAGTTTTATTTCATGACACCAATGCTGATGTATATTTCGTGATTGGTAGTACATTAAAAAGTACCACCACGCGTGAATACCAAGGCCAAAACTACCCTTACATTAGCTTAGATATTTCAAGTGCTTCACATCCTTTTTATACCGGTGAGCAACGTCAAACCAGCAATGAAGGTCGTGTGGCAAGCTTTAATAAACGCTTTGCGCGTTTTGGCCGTAAAAAGTCGGATTAATCTCGCTTTATGCTGTAGTTGGCATGGGTCTAATCTGGTATTAGACCTTTTTTTAACGCTGTAACATATACATCAACAATGCAAGTAAACTCAAGCCGACCACTAGACTCGACACGACGTAGCTTAAGGCAAGCATAAAATACCCTTGTTTAATCAATTGGATCGTTTCTAAACCAAAGCTTGAAAAGGTGGTAAAACCGCCTAGACAGCCCACCATAAAAAATAAACGTGCCTCTTGCTGTAGGCTTGGATATTTTTGACTTAACGCAAAAAATAGCCCTGCTAAGCCACAACCTAAAACATTGATCCACCATGTTGCCCATGGAAACAAGCTGTGTGACTTAAAAAAGATTAAACCTGCGCCATAGCGTAAACTTGCCCCAATTGCACCACCTAAAGCCACCCATAACCACGTCATTCTTTTCTCGCTACAAATACTTTTACTTAACACTCAAGCGCTTTATATTAATGCTTATTTTTAAGGATGACCCAAATGGTACAGGATTTACTGCAAAGCTTAACCCAAACATCTTTCCAATTTAGTGATGTATTGGCTTACATTGACCAACATTATGACTACACCCCGACCGCATTTAGAAACGGTACGCAATATAACCAAGCTGGTGAAAACCAAGGCAGTGCTAAAGTTTTGGCATTTGCACAGTTATATCAACTAAAACATGAGCAGACTTTGAGTTTATTTGCTGAACATTATGCAGGGGTTTTAGCAGACCCAACAGGCTCAAGCCATCAAAATATTCGGCAATTTATACAGCATGGTTGGCAAGGGGTTGAATTTTCAGGATCAGTCTTAATCGCAAAATAAAAAAACCTCCCAAATGGGAGGTTTTTTTTAATTAACAGTCACCTTACATGACCAACGTGCTGGGGCTTGACCTTCCCAACCACGACCATGATGAATAGCAATTTGGTCTGTGCCCGCTGCTTTAGCAGTAAATGTAAAGGTTTTATCTTGTCCTGCACCCGGAACTGGCATGTCAGTTGGTAACATCGCAACATAGGCGCTTGTTACATCAAAATTTTTGGCACCAACCACGCTCCATGAATAACCGGTTGAACCGCTATTATCATAAAATTGTACGCTAATGCTCTCGCCTACTTTTAAATTTAGGTGATCAGCACAAGGTGTATCTACTGTATAATTATACGTGCCTTTTGGTAGTTCTGTAGGTTTTGGTGTGCTAACACAAGCGGTCAATAAGGTCGTACCTAAGAGTGCTAAAGCGATTTTTTTCATGTTTCCCCCAAAGATTTAAGTGTGGACTTTCTCAATCCATTGGATTGAATTTACACGAAAAACCTCACATGCACCATCACCAATATCAGTGGGCGTTAAAGATGAACGCCAAACTAAATCTTGATCTTTAATTTCGACCAACTCGCCCTGTAAACGCACCAGATCCCCTCGTTTTACTTGCTTAATTTTTTGCGCGATCTCAGGGTTAGCCGGCACAATGTGCATATTGGACACCATTTGCATGGCCTGCTCTACAGGTACCGGAACTTGTGGCATTTTCCAATTTAAGTAACGATCATATTGATTGACAGAAATAGTTCGAGCAATTTCAGGTTCAGCAAATATCCCCCAACTTACCGCATAATCAATGGGGGAAAATTTCGCTTGTGCATCATCATGGTAAATTTTTGAGCCTAAAATTCGAAAATCACCTTTAAATGGCTGTAACACTTCAATAGATTGATGTGCAACAACAGGTGGTAAACCTTTGGCAATATTGTACTCTGCTGAAGCATGGCTCATCACAACCCCAAAGCTGCTAAACACAGCACAAGTGATCGCAAGAAGTGCTCTTTTCATCGCAATGCTCTTCATCCTTGTTAACTTAAATTTAAGCTTAATGTTTTTATTCAAAACTACAATTTTGAATGCGTAACTTAATCACTTGGCTTTGCTATATTTTTGTAGCTCTTGTACTTATTGCACTCCAATTTTATTCACCATCAAGATTAAAACCATCGTAATACTGAGCTTTTTTATCTTCCTTTTAATACCATAAAAAATTGCTTTGTTTATCTCATGGTGTAATTTGTTCAGACTTTTGTCCTAGATAACGGTTATGTCATAAAACAATGCTATGCTAGGACTGAGCAGAATAAAATCTTTAGGGTCATGAAAACTATTTTAATTGCAAATCAAAAAGGTGGCTGTGGTAAAACCATAACCGCAATTAGCCTTGCGTCAGCATTGGCACAAAAAGGCTATAAAGTTGGACTTGCAGATGCAGATAAACAAAAATCTGCCTTACATTGGCTCAAGCAGCGCCCCGAGCAGGCTAATCCAATTCAAAGCGTGGATTGGACATCTGAAAAAAATTTTGGTCATGCACCAAAACAGCTAGACTATTTAATTGTGGATGCCCCAGGTGCACTTTCAGGTGACAACGCAGAACAATTGATTGCTGAAGCTGATGCGATTTTAACTCCTCTACAACCCTCATTTTTTGACATTGACAGTACGCGCCGTTTCTTAAAGCACATTCAAGATATTAAACGCATTCGCAAAGGCAAAGTTCATATTCATTTACTTGCCACGCGTGTTAAAGCCAACAGTGCTAGCAATAAAGAGATTCAAGCCTTCTTTGAAAAAGTTGGCCAGCAACCACTCGCTTGGATTTCAGAACGTGCAGCTTACGGACAATTGGCACAGCAAGGCTTAAATGTATTTGATAAACCTCAAAAAATTTACTTAAGTATGCAAGATCAATGGCAACCGGTATTAAATGCTGTTATTGAAGACCCAAGTAATTGGTTTTAAATTTAAAAATCATTTCTCAACACGCTTTAGCTTGCTGCAATAGATTTTTCAGTTAAGATGGTTCACGACACATTAATTAATCAGTGACATCAGTGCATCAATACGCGCCAACAATACAAAAAGTCTTACTTTTTGGGCTATTTTTCTTCTTGTTGTTTTTGAGCTTTAGCGTGCTCAAATACTTTATTGTGCCGGTACTGTGGGCTGCCATTATTGCCTACATGACCTGGCCACTGTATCGTCGCATTAAAGCATTTTGCAATGAAAGATCAACTTTAAGTGCCACGGTAATGATCTTATTGGTGGTATTAGTGGTCGGCATTCCCGTGTTGTTTGCTTTATTTATGCTGCAACACGAAGGACGTAACTTGTATTATGAACTACAAAAACAAGTCTTTTCAGGTCATGTAAAAGTCCCTGATTTTATTACCAATTTACCATTTGTTGGTAGTGAAATTGCACGTACTTTGCGTGAACTTAATCACGACCCCAATAGTATTATTCAGTCTGTGTCTTTGTGGATTCAAGGCCATTTAAATTACGGTAAAGTGGTCTTTAATGAAGTCACGCGTAATTTAATCAAACTGTGCTTTGCAGTGTTAACTTTATTTTTCTTCTACCGCGATGGTCAAAACATTTTAAATCAAGTCAGTCGTGCACTTGAAATGGTGATTGGTCCTCGTGTTCATCATTATTTAGACACAATTTCAGAGACCACGCGTGCCGTGGTCTATGGCGTCGGTTTAACCGCAATTGCGCAAGCTTTACTTGCAGGCTTGAGTTATTTTGTGGCTGGTGTACCTAATCCAATGCTACTGACCCTTGTCACCTTTGTATTTGCTTTAATCCCTTTTGGTCCTCCTGTGGCCTATGGCGCAATTTCATTGTGGTTATTTTCACAAGGACAAACCATCGAATCCATTGGCGTTTTAGCATGGGGCATTTGTGTGGTGAGCACTGCCGATAATGTCATTCGTCCTTTGGTGATTTCAGGTGCTACCCAAATTCCATTTATTTTAATTATGTTTGGAGTATTAGGTGGTTTAGCCAGTTTTGGCATGGTTGGCTTATTTATTGGTCCTGTGATTTTAGCGGTACTGCTTGCTATTTGGCGTGAGTGGTTGCATGAAGCGCAAGAAGCAGATGCTGCACTTCCACAATTAACAGCACCTGATCCAGTCGATCCGCTTTTACCAAAATAAAACTTATACAGTTATGGCATTGAGTTCATGGTAACGCTTTGTTTAAATGATTCTTGTTTATAATTACAAGTTTAGGAAATTCCTCTATGTCATCATTCGTTAAAATTTTTAGCATCGCAGCGGTAAGCACTATTTTTGCAACGGGTTGTGCCACCACCAATGAACAAGGTCAAATTGTACCTACAGCACAAAAAACTGTTGAAGTGAATGCAGTTTCAGCTCAAGGAATTGGACAAAAACTCGGTACGATTACGTTTCAAGACAGCGTGGCTGGTTTAATCATTAGCACCAATTTAAGTGGCCTACCTGTAGGCGAGCGTGGTTTTCATATTCACGAAAATCCATCATGCGCAGCTGCAGAAAAAGATGGCAAGATGGGTGCAGCTTTAGCTGCAGGCAGTCATTTAAATAGCAATGGCGCTGCTAACCATGGCACACCTTTAACCGGGCATTTAGGTGATTTACCTGCGCTTAAAGTCGCAGCAGACGGCACAGCCAATGTACGTTTAATTGCACCACGTTTAAAAGTGGCAGATCTTAGCAACCGTAGCGTGATGGTACACGCTGGTGGCGATAACTATGCTGATGTGCCTAAAGCACTTGGTGGTGGTGGCGAGCGTATTGCCTGTGGCGTAATTCGCTAAAATTTAAAGCAGCTTCGGCTGCTTTTTTATTGTCCTAAATTGTTCATTATTTTTGGCATTTTAAAAAGATTTCCAACTCAATCACACTGTGTTAATCATTTAATTGCTTATCTAGATTTAAAGCACTAGGCTAGTGAGTTTAAAGTATTTTTTTGCGCATCTGATATGAATATTCAAGCTTTACGTGTATTGGGTTTAATTGAAGGTTTATCCTTTTTAATGCTGTTATTTATTGCCATGCCACTTAAATATGTGTGGGGTAATCCCATTTTAGTAAAGTATGTCGGCATGGGACACGGCATTTTAGTGATTGCTTTTGTCTTGGTATTATTTGTGGTGTGTGAACGTAAAAAATGGTCGTTAAACATGTTTGTGGCAGGTTTAGTTGCCGCTATTTTACCATTTGGCACATTTATTTATGATCGTAAGCTTAAAAAAATGCAAGGCTAAAAAAATCCCGCACTAGGCGGGATTTTTTATTCAGGCTTCTTAGTGGCAATTACTTGCATAATCTTGGCTTCTAAATCTTGATAGGATAAAACATGCAGCGGCATCCTTAAAGTGGCACAATCTGCTTGCCAATTAAGTACATGCCCAAAGGCATCTTTGCGTTTGATTTTTTCCCCCACGCCTAAAGACAAAGAAAATAAATTCATAAAGCTACGTGCGCCTACACCCACAAATGGCTCAAAAATTAATTTATGGGTAATGTCAGTTTCGCTGTGTTCCCAACGTTGGGTAATTGATTCATCATGTAAATGCAGAGCCAAACTTTTTGGATATGGCTCCACAAATACCACTTTTTCAATGCCTGCGGCTAAAATATGTTTAGCACAGTTATGACATGGAAACGTGGTCACAAATAAAGTTGCCCCAACGGTTGAAATATTACTGCGGCTACAACTGAGTAAAGCATCCATTTCGGCATGCACAACACGACCATATTCCAAAATGTTTTTAATTTTGCTTTGTCTTAAAATATTTTCGATTTCAGTTTTTACTGAAGCACGACGCTCATTGGGCATCTCACGCTCAATCACATGTTCAATTTGACCGAGTAAGTCTTGAATAATGCCCTGTTTTTCTTGCGTATTTACATCATAGCCGCGCATATAATCACGCCCATTGGCCACATCTTCAACCGCACCAGTGTCTTCATTAAAGTAAGGCCAATATGTACCACCGCGAAATTTAGGCACATCATTAGAGCCAATTGCTAAAATGGTTTCATCACGTGCTACCACCGCCCCCACTTGGCGCGATAAATCTGCCGAACGTAAACTGGCACTAAATGACATATAAGCGGCAAATTCATTAAAGGTGGGCGTGATATACGGATTCTTAAAAATCAGCTTTAAAAAGCGTAAACAGGATTCACGTAAATGATTTAAATTATGTTCAAATTTTAAAAAATAGTCTGCCAAATGAAAGGCTTCACTGGTATGTTGCCCATAGGAGTTGGCTTCACCTTCATCACGTTCAATTAAGATTTTGGCATTGTTTTCACTCATGCCATATTTATTGACCAAAGCGTGGGTACGTGCGGTTTTGGCTTCATATAAAGACAATTGAAAAAAGCCATTGCCATAAATTTGGCGTAGTGCTTGAATTTCTGCTTCATGTTTGAGTGAATCAACAATATAAGCCACACGGCGTTGTTGAACGTCTTGGTTTGGATGTTGCTGTTGCCATGCTTGGCGACGCTGATAAATTTGCTTAACAATCTGTAGCGCTAAAAAGTCATTTTGATAGTCACGACGCAGCTCATTACCTTTGTCCATATAATGTTGAATACGGTCAAACGCACTACCATTTTGGGTATAGGGATAGAATTCGGCAAGAATGTCTTTAGACACGCGAATAATTTCAACTTGATAATTAAATTGCTGTTCAAGTAAGTTTTGCACAATGTCGGTTAAGGGGCTTAAGCTACTGCCCACCGCACCAACAAGACCAATGACAAGCTCATGGTTGGTTATTTTGATAT
>NZ_CANQLZ010000025.1 GCF_947624825.1 uncultured Acinetobacter sp. | reverse complement strand
TTGGTCTAAGAATGAATTTAATTGCTGGAATGGTGAATTGGATGCTCTTAAATTAACTTTCGCAAGAGATCTAATATTTTGCCAAGAATGCTTATGGGTTGAGGCTTTTATGATAATCTAGCCAATCAAATTCAAATTTTTTGTCTGAAAAATAAAGAATTGTTAGTAAAACTTCTATTAATTTTATATTTTTTATCTAGCTGATTACATCAATTCACAGTAGAATGTGACGCTCTCTCAAGTCACATTGTGGCACGGTTTTCGACCTGCCCGTGGAGCCAAAATCAGCATGTTTATCGTTGCCGGTGCACCTGCACACTCTTCTTTTAAGAAAACTCAACTATTATCGCGTTTATCGTCAATTAGTTCTGTTCAATCAATTGAAAGCCAATGGGTTTACCTCTTTGACCAAGCGCTGAGCGAGCAACAACAGCAATCCGCTTTACAGCTTTTAAACGACGGTGAAGCATTTAATTTACGTCAAGCTGCAAGCGACGAAGTTCAAATTCTCGTGACTCCACGTCTCGGCACGATTTCGCCGTGGTCATCTAAAGCGACCGATATTTTCGCCAACTGTAATACGCCGGTTCATCGTTTAGAACGCGGCGTTTTATTTACTCTAAAGGGCGTAAATTCAGTTTCTGCTGAACTTAAAGCGGTGTTACATGACCGCATGACTGAAAGCACTTTCAATGCGATTGAAGATGCAGAAGCACTGTTTTTAGAAACTGAACCAAAACCACTCAATTCAATTGATATTTTGGGTCAAGGTAAAGACGCTTTAGTCAAAGCCAACAATGAGTTTGGTTTTGCGTTGTCGATGGAAGAAATTGATTACTTAACCGATGCATTTACCAACATGGGTCGTAATCCAAACGACATCGAGTTGATGATGTTTGCGCAAGCCAACTCTGAGCATTGCCGTCATAAAATCTTTGGTTCTGAATGGACGATTGATGGTGAGGTACAGCCATTATCATTATTCCAAATGATTAAAAACACCTATAAAGAATCACCAACAGACGTATTGTCAGCGTATAAAGACAACGCATCGGTGATTGTTGGTTTTGATACGCAGCGTTTTTATCCAACGCAAGAAGACAACGGTCAGTACGTTTATAAATATAAAAATCAAGCCGCGCATATCTTAATGAAGGTAGAAACCCATAACCATCCAACCGCAATTGCGCCATTTGCAGGCGCTGCAACTGGTTCAGGCGGTGAAATCCGTGATGAAGGTGCAACGGGTCGTGGTGGTAAGCCAAAAGCAGGTTTAACCGGCTTTACCGTATCTAACTTAAATATTCCAGGTTTTGAACAGCCTTGGGAAGACAACTACGGTAAACCATCTCGTATGGCGTCACCGCTTCAGATCATGATTGATGGTCCTTTAGGTGGGGCTGCGTTTAACAACGAATTTGGTCGTCCGGCACTTAATGGTTACTTCCGTACCTTTGAACAAAATGTCAATGGCGATGTAAAAGGCTTCCATAAGCCAATTATGATTGCTGGTGGTTACGGTAACATCCGTGCCGATCACGTTGAAAAAGATCCAATTTTACCAGGTGACTTACTCATTGTATTGGGTGGTCCTGCAATGTTGATTGGTCTTGGTGGTGGTGCAGCCTCTTCTGTAGATAGCGGTACGATGGGCGAGAGCTTAGACTTTGCGTCTGTACAACGTGAAAACCCAGAAATGGAACGTCGTTGCCAAGAAGTGATTGATACGTGCTGGCGCATGGAAGACCATAACCCAATCGTATCGGTGCATGATGTAGGTGCAGGTGGTGTATCAAACGCAATGCCAGAATTGGTGAACGACCATGAGCTTGGTGCGATTCTGAACTTACGTAAGATTCCATCTTTAGAGCCGGGCATGTCGCCAATGGAAATTTGGTCAAACGAAGCACAAGAGCGTTATGTGCTTGCGATTCGTCCAAGTTCTTTAGCATTATTTGAATCAATTTGTGCCCGTGAGCGTTGCCCATTTGCAGTTTTAGGTGAAGCCACAGAAGCACGTCACTTAACGGTTGAAGATCCACTGTTTGAAAACAAAGCAGTTGATATGCCAATGCAAGTGATGCTTGGTGGCACGCCACGTATGAGCCGTTCATACGAAACTGCTGAACGTCAAGGCGATGATTTTGATGCAGCTCAAGTGACTGATCTAAAAGATGCCATTTATCGTGTACTGAAAAACCCAACTGTTGCTTCTAAATCGTTCTTAATCACCATTGGTGACCGTTCGATTACAGGTATGGTGGCACGTGATCAGTTTGTAGGTAAATGGCAAGTTCCTGTGGCTGATGCTGCGGTTACCACTACAAGCTTACAAGGCTTTACCGGTGAAGCAATGGCGATGGGTGAACGTCCACCGGTTGCATTGTTAAACCCGGCAGCTTCTGCACGTTTGTCGGTTGCTGAATCAATTTCAAACATTATGTCTGCTAAAATTGCCAAAATCAGTGACATTAAATTGTCAGCAAACTGGATGGCAGCGGCAGGTCAAGCGGGCGAAGACCAAGCTTTATTTGAAGGCGTAAAAGCCATTGGTATGGAAATGTGTCCTGCTTTAGGTATCGCAATTCCTGTAGGTAAAGACTCATTGTCTATGCGTACCACATGGAATGACGAAGGCATCGATAAATCTGTGACTTCACCAATGTCAGGTGTGATCACTGCATTTGCACCAGTGACGGATGTACGTAAAACCTTAACTCCAGAATTGAAGAACTTAGATTCTGTGTTGGTACGTATTGATCTATCAAAAGGTCAATTCCGTTTGGGTGGTTCGATCTTAGCGCAAGTGTATAAAGCGATTGGCTCGGTGACACCAGATGTTGATAACTTTGACGATTTCAAAGCCTTCTTTGCTTTAGTACAAGATTGGAACGAACGCGGTCTCATTAAAGCTTACCATGACTTAGGTGATGGTGGTTTATTGGCAACCGTGGCTGAAATGATGTTTGCTTCACGTTTAGGTGTAGCTTTAGAAGATCAATCAGTTGCAAGTTTATTTGCTGAAGAAATTGGTGCAGTTGTTCAAATTGCCAAAGCAGATTGGGATGCTTTACAAGCTGAAGTTGCAGCATCAACATTAAAAGATGCCATTCATGTTGTAGGTACAGTTAACAATACAGATCAATTAACTGTTAATGGCTTAGTGCTTGAGCGCGCTGATTTACAAGTGGCATGGACTGAAGTATCACATCAAATCCAGCGTTTACGTGATAACGTCGAAACTGCCGATCAAGAATTTGCATTAATTACCGATAAAAACCATAAAGGTTTAATCGCTCAAGCAACGTTTGATTTAAACGAAGAGATTGAAGCACCGTTTATTAATCTACGTCGTCCTAACATGATGATTTTACGTGAACAAGGCGTAAATGGTCATGTAGAAATGGCAGCAGCGTTTGATAAAGTGGGCTTTAATACTGTTGATGTGCATATGAGTGATTTACTTGCAGGTCGCATTAGCCTTGATGATTTTGAAGGCTTAGTGGCATGTGGTGGCTTCTCGTATGGTGACGTATTAGGCGCAGGTGGTGGTTGGGCAAAATCGGTGTTATTTAACCCGAAACTGCGTGATCAATTTGAGAAATTCTTTAACCGTGACGAAACCTTCTCTTTAGGTATTTGTAATGGTTGCCAAATGTTGTCACAACTTGCGCCATTAATTCCGGGTGCAGACAATTGGCCACGTTTCCACCGCAACACATCTGAAATGTTTGAAGCGCGTGCTGTTAACGTACGTGTAGAAAAATCAAATTCTGTATTGTTACAAGGTATGGAAGGTTCGATTTTACCAATCGCTGTGGCGCATGGTGAAGGGCGTGTAGTGACATCTACTAAAAACCTTGCATCATTAAATGCAGGTAGCCAAGTGTTATTACGTTATGTAGATAGCCATGGTAACCCAACGCAACACTACCCAATGAACCCGAACGGTTCACCAGAAGCAATTTCGGGTGTAACGTCTACAGATGGTCGTGCCACGATTATGATGCCGCATCCAGAACGTAACTTCCGTGCGCTACAACATTCTTGGAAACCAGAAGATTGGGATCAAGATGGTGCATGGTTACGTATGTTCCGTAATGCGCGTCAATTTATCGGTTAATTGATTTAATTTAGACCTTAAAAAAGCCCTTCTTCGGAAGGGTTTTTTTTAATTATAAATCGCGCTATTGACCTTGTTTGTCGCTATAAATACGGTTTTATCTACTTGTAAGTTGGCAAAGCTCTAAGTGATTTTTATATATGCCAGCAATCACGCAATTTTTTAAATCCTCTTATTTGTTAGATAATGTCTATTATTTAAGCGAGTAAATGTATTTAAAGTAAGATTTAAAAACTAAAATGGCATGAATTTAAGTTAAATTATATATTTGAAAATACATAAAAATTTTAAGATTTTTGAGTTTTTTATTGCCGAAATAATCAATCAATAAGCATAAAATATTAAAACTACTTTATATCAAGCGATAAAAAATTGATTTATTTAAACCAATTGGAAAAAAACCATTTTTTAGATACAATGAGCAATATAACCACCTTTGGGTGGTTTTTTATTTTTTAGATTTATTGTAATTTTTACGTTCTCCTACTGGACTTGGTTTAGATTTTGCTTTTTATTCTTATTAATCGACATGTATTGCATGCTTTTTTAAGAAAAAACAACAATCCATCCAAAAACAGTATGTTCAGGTATGAGGTGATGACATGGCAAAAACGCTGGCGTTTTTAGATAAGGCAAGCCTGCGCCAAAAAGGTTGGAAGCTCTTTGCTTTGGTGTTGCTGCTGCAAGTAATTTTTATGGCTTTGGCTTATTTTATACATTAAGTTAAGCTTTAAAAACCACCGAAAGGTGGTTTTTTCTTTGAAGTTAATTTGAAATTTTAGCTTGGGCCATAAAATTAATCTTTAAAGATATTTTTATAAAAATAGAAATATTCATTTGTAATTTTATAATCGAAAGCAGTTTCGTTTTGAGCTTCTGCAAACCATGAACCATCAAGTAGTTTTTCGATAAATCCAAAACTTACCAAATCCATGTTAGCGTTGGGTAAACTAATGATTACCTTTGGTGAGTTTTCCATAAATTTAGTGTGTAATTCTTCTATAAGCATTAGTAAATGATTATTTAACTTAGTAATAATATAAGTATATTTATCAAATTCTTGCTTTGAAATGTCATTCTTTTGAAGCAGTATTAAAGTACGACCAACCATTCTGGCTTGTTGGTCTAAATAGGTTTGATCGAGAATCCCTAAAATTTCAAAACCTAATTCAGAGTTGCTCTTTTCTTTAAAGAATTTTGCGATGAAACCATGATTAATTTCTTCAGTTTGTTGAATAAAATTTAAAAGCTGTTTTTGTTTTTTTGCTGTTTCGAAATTTGAGTAAGCATCAATTAAGCTAATGATAATGGGGCTAAACGGAACAGATTTAATCAAATATTCTAGAAATGTAGACGCAGTTTTAAATACGATTTCATCAGTTATATTTTCAGCTGTAGTCAAAGCTAAATCCATTGTCACGCGCTTATTAGATTTATTAGACATATTCTTTATCACTTCATATTATTGGAATTATTTTAGTCAATTTGTGAGTAGTTTAGAATGCTAAAACTGATTTATTACGTACCTGAAAGCCATTTAGAAAGTAGCAAAACGGCAATTTTTAATGCAGGCGCGGGTGGTATAGGGAACTATGAACACTGTGCTTGGCAAGTCTTGGGTACAGGTCAATTTAAACCTGTGAAAGGTGCACACCCTTTTATTGGTGAATTAGACACTTTAGAACATGTGCCTGAGTGGCGGGTAGAAACTATTGTACCTTGTGACAAAGCCCGTGCCGTGGCACAGGCTTTGAGGCTAGCACATCCTTACGAAGAGCCTGCTTTTGAATTTATACAGTTATTTAATTTAGACGATCTTTAAATTTTTTGAATAAACAAATCACGGTCAAAGCGATATTGTGGGAAAAATACGCCATCTGCGGCGCGTTCGCCTGCAGCAATGACCATAATAGGATATTGGGCAGTATTTAAGTCCAAAATTTTGCATACCCAAGGCTCATCAAAGCCTTCCATCATACAACTGTCAAAACCATAAGCACGTAATGCCAAAACAAAATTTTCGCAGGCAAGTGCAGTGGTTTTGGTTGCCCAAAGTTTAGCATCGCTTGCATTAAATGCAGATACAGGTAAGGGCTTATTAAATTTTCGTGCTACACCAAAGGCAATTTTGCGCACATGCCCTAAACTATTTAAGATACCTGTTTTATAGTTATAGGGAATAAAGGTGTAGTACTGTTTGATGAATTTTGGCGTTTGTGGCAGTGGAAATTCGCTTAAATTACGTTTTGCCATGTCATCAATACGGTCAGTTCGTGCTACACATACAATTAACTCAGATGCTGTTTTAGCCGCAAGTTGTCCTAAACAGGCCTGAATCAATTGCTGTTTTTTGGTAGGGTCTTGCACTACATAAAATGTCCATGGTTGTAAGTTAGACGAATTTGGTGCAAGTAAAGCTAAATCTAAGCAGGCATCTAGCACATCTGTTGGAATGGTTTTGTCGGTAAATTTACGCACCGAACGGCGACTTTGTAATACTTTACGGAAATTTTCCACATCAATATCAGTGGGTGTTGCTTCAAAATAACGTTTCTTTTCAGATGAATTTGACATAAATTTTAATCTTCAGTTAATTAAATTGACTAAAATTGGCTGGGCGTTTTTGCATAAAAGCTGAAATAGCCTCACTCATTTCAGGGGAAGCGACGCGTTGCATAAACACCTCGGCTTCGTGATCAATACACTCAATAATCTGTGCAAGATTATGCTTCATTAACTGCTTGGTTTGTTGTAAAGAAGCTAAGGGAAGGGCTGCAAGTATTTTGGCTTGTTGCTCAGCTTCATTATAAACATCGTTTGAGATGGCATTGATTAAACCCACTTCAAGCGCCGTTTGGCTGTTAAACTTTTTTGCAGTAAATAAAAGTTCAGCGGCCTTATGATAACCTGCTTGTTGCACCAATAATTGGCTTGCCGCACCTTCAGGCGATAAGCCTAAACTTACAAATGGAATTTGAAACAGAGCGCTGTTATCGGCATATGCTAAATCGGCATGTAATAAAATCGTGACACCTATGCCAATTGCTACCCCACGAATGGCACAAATCAGCGGTTTAGAAAAACGTGCAGCAGCTTTTAATAAGATAAAGGGTGGAGCATCACCGGCTGGTGTGGTCCGTGGCAGTTGAATAAAAGTTAAAAAATCTTTCATGTCATTGCCTGCGGTAAAGTCGCCAGCTGCACCACGTAAAATCACCACGCGCACCTCAGGACTTTGATCGGCTTCAGTTAAAGCTTGTGCAATGTTTAAATATAAATCGCCATACAAAGCATTTTTAGCTTCGGCACGAGCAATGGCAAGGGTTAAAATCCCATCGTGTAAATTTGCTTGTAAATGTGGTTGTGCGTGTTGAATACAGCTTAATGTCATCGTACTATCCTTGCTTTAGATTTTATTAAATGGACGTTGGTCATTATGTCGCACATTTTTATGATCGACACAATAACTTGCGCGATTAAAGTGAAGATATGACAGCATACGCGTTTGACCATTTGGTTTTTATTGGCCGCTTTCAACCTTTTCATCTGGCACATTTGCAAACCGTTGAAATTGCCTTACAACATAGTCAACAGGTGATTTTGGCTTTAGGTTCGGCACAAGCTGAACGTAATCTGAAAAATCCATTTTTAGCCCAAGAACGTGAGCAGATGATTTTGTCTAATTTTTCTGTTGCCGACCAAGCGCGTATTCAATTTGTGCATGTGATCGATGTATATAATGATGTGAAATGGGTGAAGTTGGTTAAACAACTGGTTGCAGGTGTTACGCATGCTAATGATAAAATTGGCTTAATTGGTCATTTTAAAGATGAATCATCGTATTATTTACAGCTTTTTCCTGAGTGGAAAATGTTGGAATTGGATAGTTTAGTGGGTTCTATTTCAGCCACACCTTTACGTGAAGCTTATTATCGTGGGGAGATTCAAACAGAATTTTTCCCACAAGGCAGTATTCAATTTTTGCAAGAATTTCAAGACAATGAGATTTATCGCAAGTTGCAACACAAATATCAGCAGCAAGATCGCAGTAATATTTAAAGCATAGCTTTTTGTATTTCGGCCATGGATGGCGCTTGTATTGTTTTTAAAGCCTAATATGAACAAGCAATCATCAATGCCATTGATCGCTTTAAAACTTAAAAAACAACTCAGTTCATTTTATAAAATCAATTGAGTATTTTGTATGATTGTGATGGAAAATTACTACATGTAAAAAAGGCATTCTTATGAATGCCTTATAGATTTTAGCCTTGAGCTTGTAGGGCTTTTAAATCTTCTAAGAGTTGTTCTGCATGTCCTGCGGCTTTCACCTTACGGTATTCTTTAACCAATTTGCCCTGATGGAAAATAAAGCTTGAGCGTTCAATGCCCATAACTTGTTTGCCATACATGTTTTTTTCTTTAATCACATCAAAATGTTGACATAACACTTCTTCTTTATCACTGATTAAGTCAATTTTTAATTCTTGCTTGAGGGTAAAGTTTTGGTGGGCTTTGACTGAATCACGCGATACACCAAAAATAGTTGCACCTAAAGCGTCAAATTGATCTTTGAGACAAGAAAAACTGACTGCTTGAGTCGTACAGCCGGGCGTTGAATCTTTAGGGTAAAAATACACGATTAACCATTC
Organism: uncultured Acinetobacter sp.; assembly: GCF_947624825.1. Taxonomy (GTDB): domain Bacteria; phylum Pseudomonadota; class Gammaproteobacteria; order Pseudomonadales; family Moraxellaceae; genus Acinetobacter. The sequence goes on along the minus strand of NZ_CANQLZ010000025.1, from coordinate 30,877 downwards.
ACTTGGATGTGTGGCTAAATTAACTTCACCTTGAGTAGTGGCAAAGGTATGATCTAATAACGTGCTCATGCTCATCTCTTATAAGTCATAAAATGAAGTGATAAAAAAAGCCTACACAAGGCAGGCTTTTTTAGATAGCAAAATTAAGATTTTTTCTGTGCAGCTTGTGCTTCTTGCGTAAGTTTTTGCAATTTGGTCACCAATTGTGGACCAAAACAGGTCTTTAACTGTTCATTTTGCTTTTGCACAAAGGCCAAAGTCGATGGGCTTTTCTTTTGGTTAATGGTGCTTTGAATCTGCCATTTTTGGTCATTGGTTAGTTTACCATCGGCATTGACTGCACAGGTGCAGTACTTAGTAACTTCTGCTGTGGTCAGTTTTTTACCTTTATTGGTTTCTTCTTTACAAACATTCACTAAAGCATTTTTTACGTTGCTGCTTTGATATGCTTTTTGTAATGAGTCTTGTGCTTGCGCTGCTGTTGCAAAAGATGCCACAGCCATCACTGCACCAATAAGAATGTTTGATTTTAAAATGTTCATAGCCTCTACCTTGTTATTACGGTATATAACGTGTTGGATCTGCAACACCTGCGTCAATAAAGCCTTGCTTACGTAAACGACAGCTGTCACATGTGCCACAAGCACGTCCTTGGTCATCTGCTTGATAGCAAGATACCGTTTGACTGTAGTCTACGCCATGTTCTACCCCTAAGCGAATAATATTTGCTTTGGATAAATGTAATAAAGGTGTTTCAAATTTAAGTGGTTTGCCTTCCACACCTACCTTGGTGGCAAGGCGTGCCATGTTGGCAAATGCATCAATAAATTCAGGACGACAATCTGGATAGCCTGAGTAATCCACCGCATTAATTCCAATTACGATGGCTTCGGCGCCAAAGACTTCGGCAGCTGCTAAGGCATAAGACAAGAAAATGGTATTACGCGCAGGCACATAGGTAATTGGAATGCCTTCTTCTTCATGATCAGGCACATCAATACTATGATCAGTTAATGCAGAACCACCTAAATTACCTAGATCGATGTTAATAACACGGTGCTCAACGCCTGCTGCTTGCGTTAAGGCTTTGGCAGCATCAAGTTCGGTGGTTGAGCGCTGCCCATACATAAAGCTCAAGGCAATACATTCATAACGCGCTTGCGCCCATGCTAAACAAGTCGTTGAGTCGAGGCCGCCAGATAACAACACAATGGCAGGAGTGCGCATGTCTATTCTCCAAAAAATGAACTAAAATTAACGACCAGTTTCGTCATTCCACAGTAATTTATGTAACTGTAATTGAAAACGAACAGGGAGACGGTCATCTAAAATCCATTGGGCTAGATCGCGTGCCAATTGCGGCATACGAACAGCACCTTTTTCAACTGCAAACGCAGGCGAGAACCATACCGTGCTGACCTTATCTGCCAACTGGTACTGTTCAAGCTGCTGTTTTGACCATTCATAATCTTCACGATTACAAATCACAAATTTGATTTGGTCGTGCTGAGTCAAATGCTCCAGATTACTCAATAAATTACGTGCCACTTCACCTGAAGTTGGGGTTTTTAAATCTAAGACTTTTGATACGCGCGAATCAACTTTAGACACATCCAAAGCACCACTGGTCTCTAAAGACACTTGACAACCTAAGTCACTTAGACGCTGCATAAGCGGCAAAGCATTGGGCTGAGCCAATGGTTCACCACCGGTCACACACACATGCGCTGCACCATACTTTAATGTGGTTTGGATAATGTCATCTAAAGATTGGCGTTCGCCACCTTCAAAAGAGTAAGTGGTATCGCAATAGGTACAGCGTAGTGGACAACCAGTTAAACGAATAAAGACGGTAGGTAAACCTGCACTGTTGGCTTCACCTTGTAATGAATAAAAGATCTCGGTAATGCGTAAACCCGCAGATGGATCAGAAACAGGGATAGCAGAAGAGCGAAGCGTATTCATAACAAAATTAACCGAAAAGAAATAAGAGGAGTATAAAAATAAAAATCCCTACAACCATAAAAGTTGTAGAGATAGGAAACTTAACTTAAGTTCCATACGCCAACATTAAAACATTAATCTTCGCGTAATAAATCATTCAAGCTGGTTTTGGCACGCGTTTTCGCATCCACCTTTTTGACGATAATTGCAGCATACAAGCTGTAAGTACCACATTTAGATGGCAAGCTACCCGATACCACCACAGAACCGGCAGGTACACGACCGTAATGGATTTCGCCCGTTGCACGATCATAAATTTTAGTGGACTGACCAATGAAAACGCCCATAGAAATCACAGAGCCTTCTTCAACGATCACACCCTCTACAATTTCAGAACGTGCGCCAATAAAGCAGTTATCTTCAATAATGGTTGGATTAGCTTGTAATGGCTCAAGTACGCCACCAATGCCGACCCCACCCGATAAATGCACATTTTTACCAATTTGAGCGCATGAACCAACAGTCGCCCATGTGTCCACCATACTGCCTTCATCAACATAAGCGCCAATGTTGACATAAGAGGGCATGAGCACCACATTTTTAGCTTGAAATGAGCCTTTGCGTGCCACAGCTGGAGGGACAACACGTACACCGGCAGCCTTAAATTGTGCGTCTGTCCAGCCATTAAACTTGGTGTCTACTTTATCATAAAAACGCAGGTCGCATGACTCAATTACTTTATTATCGTTTAATTTAAAAGAGAGTAAAACAGCCTTTTTCAACCATTGATGAACAACCCACTCACCCTCAATTTTTTCAGCAACACGTAGGCTACCATTGTCTAAACCTGTAATTGCCTCTTCGACAGCTTGGCGAACTTCAGTTGGGCAATCATCTGCGCTAAAATTTGCTCTATTTTCAAAGGCTTGTTCAATAATTGTTGAAATTTTTGACATTTATCTTTCCTTATAAATAAAAAATTTTTCACGAGTGTACACCATATTTTTTAAAAAATAGATGAAAAATACCCTCATATTTACAATAAAAATGTACTATTTTTTTTTGCCTGAAAAGGGGGCATTTTTTGCATTATGCTGGTGCAGAAAAGCAAAATTTTAGGAAACAGAATTGTTTAATTATCAATAGATATTCTTATTTGTATCAAAAGATAACAAAAAATAATCATTTTTTGAGTGAAATTTAAGCCAAAAACAGCATATTATGTGCTGCATAACAATACATGAACACAAAAAAGCTCATTTTGAGGAGAAAAATATGAAATTACGTATGCTTGTTGCAGCAGCAGCTTTAGCAACTGCAGGTTCTGTTATGGCAGATTCGGCTGTTGTTAAGGATGGCTATGAGTTTCACGGTAATCAATTAGTTCCAGCTGCTGTACGTGCTGAAGTGGGTACCACAGGTTACGGTGGTGCTTTGGTGTGGACTGCCAACCCTAAAGTGGATATCGTATTAGGTTATAATGGTGGTGATATTTCTTGGTCTGATGACATTAAAGTCAACGGTGCTACCTATGATTGGGAGCAAGAAAATAACACTGTGTTTTTAAATGCACAAATCCGTCCATGGTCAAATTGGTTCTATATGGCTGCTGGTGTAGCTTACATTGATAATGATTATGACTTAAAAGGTAAAGCTTCAGGTCAAGATACTATTACCATCAATGGTGACAAGTACAAAGCTGACGGCGGTGTAGGGGCTGTTAAAGGTAAAATGCAATATGATAATGATATTGCGCCGTATGTGGGTCTAGGTTTCTCACCAGCTATCAATAATCGTTGGGGCGTATTTGGTGAAATCGGTGCTTATTACACAGGTAATCCATCTGTGAATTTGGTAGCAACTAACCTAACACCAATTGATCCTCAAACTACACAATATCAAGATGCACAAGATGCTGCTGATGCAGATGCACGTAAAATTGCCAATGATGACAAATATGAGTGGATGCCAGTGGCGAAACTTGGTTTAAGCTTCCGCTTCTAAGTATTGCTTACTCAAAAAAAAACGAGCTACGGCTCGTTTTTTTATTGATTCATTTTAAACTTATTGAGCTTGATAGTCTTGAATGACTTCTAATGCCGCACGAAAAGCTTCTTGCGTAGCAGGTGCGCCGCAATACGGTAAGCTATGTAATAATACTTCTTGAATTTCTTCTACTGTTGCGCCGTTGTTTAACGCGCCACGAACATGACCTTTGAGTTCGGTTGGGCTTTTTTGTGCAACTAAAAACGCAATGGTAACGAGCGAGCGATATTTACGTGGCAAGACGCCTTCACGTTGCCATGTTGAGCCCCAAGCATGTTCATTAATCCAATCTTGTAATGGCGCGGTAAAAGGCACAGTATTGTCTTGTGCGCGTTTGACAAAATGCTCTCCCATAACTTCGGTACGTACTTTTAAACCATTTTCATAATCTTGTTGTGACATATTTTCCTCGGTATTGTTAGTCTATAAAACCAACGCAGTTTAAACTGTAGCTTAGATTGCTGCCTACCCTAAAAAAGTCGTAGAAAAATAGATTGAAACTGATGCTGGAATATATTTGGCTTTTGATTATGTATTTTTGTTGGGATGATTTTGGGCAATAAAATCATAAAAAAAGCCCGCAATTGCGGACTTTTTAATGTATAAAATTTAAGCTTCGATGACTTGTACATCAATTTTTTTGGCAGCGTCCGCTTTACGACGTACCGCAGGTACTGGCTCGCCATAGTATTGACGATCAGCAAAATAACTTGAACGTACCATTGGTGCTGCCCAAATATTTTTAAAGCCCAACTTTTGACCGTGTGCGGTGTAACGCTCAAATTCTTCTGGTGTCACAAAACGGTCAATTGGCGCATGTTGCTTAGAAGGTTGTAGATACTGACCAATGGTGACATAGTCCACGCCATAGGCATGTAAGTCATCCAACAGGGCAATCACTTCTTCTTCGGTTTCACCAATACCCACCATTAAACCGCATTTGGTTGGCACATCAGGGCAATATTCTTTAAACATTTTGAGTAAATTTAATGAATGTTGATAGTCTGAACCCGGACGCATGGCTTTATATAAACGAGGCACAGTTTCGATGTTATGGTTAAATACATCTGGTGGGCACTCAGTCATAATACGTAGTGCAATATCCATACGACCACGGAAGTCAGGCACTAAAATTTCAAGCAAAGTATTTGGGCTTAAATCACGTGCTTCTTTAATACAATCTACAAAATGCTGTGCACCACCATCAAGTAAGTCATCACGATCCACCGAGGTAATGACGGCATATTTAAGACCTAAGTTGGCAATGGTTTCTGCCATATGACGCGGTTCATCAGGGTCAAGTGCATTTGGACGACCATGTGCCACATCACAAAATGGACAACGACGGGTACAAATGTCACCCATAATCATAAAGGTTGCCGTCCCCCCGCCAAAACATTCAGGTAGGTTTGGACAAGCCGCTTCTTCACAGACGGTATGTAATTTTTGCGCACGTAAGGTGGTTTTAATGCGTTGCACTTCTTCTGGTGCCGCCATTTTAACGCGAATCCAATCGGGCTTACGTGGGGTCTCCACCGTAGGAACAACTTTTACAGGAATACGCGCGACTTTCTCTGCGCCACGAAGTTTGACACCCTGTTCAGGTTTACGGTTTTCAGACATATTCAATTTTTCCACTGTTTTTTAACGGGGGAGATGTTTTAATCACAATGCGCCATTATAACCAAGTTCCCTTTAAATGGGGTAAAAACAGTATTCATTTTAGAAATGTTGTTGTTGGTTAATATATGATGACTAAATACAGTAAAACACAGCAAAAGCATTCTATTTGAGTGATAATATCTTTAAGATAAACAGCAAAATTGAATTTTTAAAGGAGCGTTGAATGCCACGTAAAAAAGAGGTCGTTAGTGGGACTTTCGTAAAATACGATGCGGTTGTTCTCGGTTCGGGCCCTGCGGGCGAAGGCGCGGCAATGAAACTTGCCAAATCTGGTAAGCGTGTTGCAATTGTAGATCTGCGTGAGCAACTCGGCGGTAACTGTACCCATGTGGGAACAATTCCAAGTAAAGCCTTACGTCAAACGGTCTCAAACATTATTCGTTATCGCCGTGACTCGATGTTTAAAAAAATGGGCGATTGGCGTCAATTTACCATGAAGCAAGTGTTGCAAAGCGCCCATAAAGTGATTCAGCAACAAGTAGATACGCACTCGCGTTTTTACGACCGCAATAAAATTGATATTTTCCATGGCCGTGCTTACATCCAAGACAAAAATACCGTTTTAATTTTTAGTCCTGAAGGAATTAACGAGACCATCATTTGCCAACAGATTGTTGTGGCAACAGGGAGTCGTCCGTATCGTCCTGCAATGCTTGATTTTAATCATCCGCGCGTTTTTGATTCGGATAAGATTTTAGACCTTGATTATTCAATCCAAAAAATCATCATTTATGGTGCAGGCGTAATTGGCTGTGAATATGCATCGATCTTTATTGGCTTAGACCACAAAGTCGATTTAATTAACACTCAACCTAAATTATTAAGCTATCTTGATGACGAAATTTCAGATGCGTTGTCGTATCACTTGCGTGAACAAGGCGTTTTGATTCGTCACAATGAACAGATTGATCATTTAGAAACCTATGATGATCATGTGGTGTTACATTTACAAAGCGGTAAGAAAATTAAAGCCGATGCCATTTTGTGGTGTAACGGCCGCTCTGGCAATACCGATGGCTTAGGTTTAGAAAATGTAGGCATCACGCCAAACAGCCGCGGTCAAATTATGGTAGATGACAAATATCAAACTGAAGTGGAAAATATTTTCGCGGCAGGTGATGTGATCGGTTGGCCATCTTTGGCCTCTGCTGCGTATGACCAAGGTCGTTCGGCTGGTGGTAATATGAGCGGTGAAGAAGGCATTAAGCCGGTGACCGATATTCCAACAGGCATTTACACGATTCCGGAAATTTCATCGATTGGTAAAACCGAACAGCAATTGACTGAAGAGAAAATTCCGTATGAAGTGGGTCAAGCCTCTTTCCGTCATTTAGCCCGTGCACAGATTACTGGGGATACGGTAGGTGAACTTAAACTGTTATTCCATCGTGATACCTTAGAAATTTTAGGGGTACATTGTTTTGGTAATAATGCTTCTGAAATTATTCATATTGGTCAGGCAGTGATGAACAGCCCGAACAACACCATTAAGTATTTTGTGGAAACGACGTTTAACTACCCAACCATGGCAGAAGCGTATCGTGTGGCAACTTTAAACGGTATGAATCGTTTATTCTAAATTGTGATGTTAAAAAAACCCGTAAGTTTAGACTTGCGGGTTTTTTTTGATGTTTATAAAAGCACCAACAAGGCATAGTACAATACAAAGCTACTGATCAAGCTGAGCCAAATCGGCACCTTGGTGCGTAATAAGGCAATTACCACAACCACAAAGATGACATCCCAAACAGAGCTTAAATATTTTTGCCCCATTTCAAGCACTAAATACAGTAACAATCCCACTACTGCGGCATTGATACCAACTAAGGCTGCAAATAAACGGGGTTTTTGCATTAATTTTGACCAAAATGGCAATAAACCAAACATGAGTAAAAATGAAGGTAAAAAAATGACCACGGTGGCAAATATTGCATTGACAACGGCTGATGAGCTTAATGGCAATAAAGCACCTAAATAGCTTGCAAAACTAAATAAAGGGCCAGGCATTAATTGAGCTAGGGCATAGCCTAAGTCAAACTGAGGTTGTGCTAATATGCCAGTTTCGACAAACTCTTGTTGCAGTAAAGGCAAAATAACGTGCCCACCACCAAAGACCAATGACGCTGTGCGGTACAGTGCCATAAAGCTTTCCAACCAAAGACTTGGATACACCCAATGTAGGATTGGAACAAGGAGAAATGGCAAGCTAAATAGGATTAAACATACGCGTGCTTTGATTCGCTGCTGCACACAGATAAGGGTTTGCTGTTGAGCCGGCTGTGTTTTGGGATTGGCATAATACATTCCTGCTATTGCCCCCATGCCAATCAACACAATTTGGTTAAAGCCATGCGGAAGCACGTAAATCAACATAGTAGCCAATAACATGATGATGTATTGCCAAGTCGTTTGGCAAAAACTGCGTAGCATTTGCCAAAATGCCCAAATCACCACGCTTAGCACCAATAACTGAATCACATGAAAAAAAGGCCCAGTGAGGTACGGGGTGAGTTGTACGCCCAATATGGCGGCAAGTGTCATCAGCAGCATAGCAGGGAGGGTAAAGCCCAGCCATGCGCATAGGGCACCGCGATAGCCTTTTAAGCTATAACCTAGCCCAATCCCGACTTGACTACTAGTCGGGCCGGGTAAAATTTGTGCTAAGGCCAGGATTTCACTGTATTGTTGTTCAGAGATATAATTTAAATCTTGAACCAAGCGTCGATAAAACAAAACCAAATGGGCAGCAGGTCCACCAAAAGCGCTACAACCCAAAATTAAAAAGAGCCAAAAAATCTGCCTGTAACTCAACTGTATCACGGTTTACTTTGTCCTTGTTGACATGCTGAGCAGACCGAGGCTACAGCATAAAATTCCACAATATAATTGAAAAGCATCTAAATCATATGACAAATAAGAAAAAGACCATGTCAAAGACTTACTTATACTCTGCAAGCCCCAGTTTTATGTGGGTGATAAAGCAGATTAAAACGGACGACCACCTGCAAGGCTAATGCGCTTGAGCAAACGACGTTGCTCACTTGGAAAAGATTTACGTGAATGCAAAGTGGCTTGATTGTCCCAAAACACAATATCACCTTGCTGCCAATGATGTTCGTAACGAAATTCAGGTTGAAGTAAATGGGCGCGTAATTTAGCAATCAATTCACTACCGGATTGATCTTCATAATCAATTAACTCTACTTCAGAGCGTTCACTCAGCCACAATGCTTTACGGCCGGTTTCAGGGTGGATACGTACCAATGGGTGTGCATAGCCATGACCAATGATGGGTTGCTGCTTAAAACGATATAAAGGCGTATTGCTATAACCATTTTGCCCTTTATTGCTGTTGGCACGTACAAATGGATTATAGGTAATCAGCTGTAAGGTATTAATTTGTGCTTGGGTATTGGGATCTAAGGCTTCGTACGCTTTAATGGTGTTATACCATAAGGTTTGGCCACCATCTTTTGGTAATTCAACGGCATAGAGCAGTGAACCAAAAGACGGTTGCGGTGTCCATTGATGATCAGCATGGGCAGCAAGTTCACCATGACCAGTATAATCACCTTGACCCACAGCATTTGACACAGGGACTACATCGGGTGGTGTACCGGTATCAGCTTGATAGGCCAACACGGGGTTGTCGGATGTAGGGCGGAAGATCGCGCCAAAATAACTGGCAAATGCTAAGTACTGCGCGTCGTCTAATACTTGCCCTTTAAATACTAAAATTAAATGTTTGGCGAGGGCTTGTTTTAAACGGTAAATGGTGTGTCCACTTTGCGCTTTTGCCGCATCTAAACCCCAAACTTCTGCACCAAGCGCGCCTTGAATCGGGCGGATTTTAACCTCAGCATCATTTTGTAATTGTTGTGGTAGATGCCAACGTGGCGCATCATGAATGGCTTGAGAAAGTGGTGTAAGAGTGGTCATTTTAATAGCTTATCTATTTATTTTGATAGGCCAAGACTAAAAGGTGTTTTCAACAGCATCAATCAATAAAAATTGATAAGTTTATGAAAAATAGCAGAAAATAACTTAAAGCATTGTTTTTTTAGCTTTTAGTATTGTGTGTTATATAAAGTCAATTTTCTGCTGTATGTGATGTTGAATAAAATCATTTAGTGTGCGCAAAATGCTTGATTAAAGTACTCAAACAAGTTTGGGGTATTAAGCCACAAAGCAATGGAAAGTGCCAAGAGTAACAGCAGCATCAAGCCGAATACCAATTTAAACGACCAAGAAAGTTCAGTCATGGACCACCGCCTTTTCATTGACTAAAAAATGTACCAATACACCAAAGATACTCAGTAAAATCGACAAGGTCCATACTACATTGTAATTGCCAGTCATGTCATGGTTTAAACCGCCAAGCCATCCACCTAAAAACGAGCCCACTTGATGTGTAAAAAACACCAATCCACTGAGCATGGTGAGATATTTAACTCCAAACATATTGGCCACAATGCCATTGGTGAGCGGTACGGTAGATAGCCATAGCAAGCCCATGACCACGCCAAATGCGTAAACGCTATAGGTGGTGAGGGGCAGCATTAAAAATAAAATCATGGCGACACCACGTAAACCATATAAGCCCATCAATAAATGTGCTTTAGAGTACTTGCCACCTAACCAACCTGCGGTATAGGTGCCTACAATATTAAATAAACCCACCAATGCTAAGAATACAGTGCCTGTAGTGGCATTAAAGCCATGATCAATGAGATAACCGGGTAAATGAATGCCAATAAACACTACCTGAAAGCCACACACAAAAAAGCCTAAAGATAAAAACCAAAAGGGTTTATGGTTTTTAGCAATGACTAAAATTTGTTTAAATGACAACGCAGGCTTGTTGCTTGGTTGTGCATTGGGATCGACATACATTGGCGCTTTTAACGTCCAAGCCAAGGGTACTAAGAGCACCACCAAAATAGCGCTGATGAGTAATGCACTTTTCCAACCAAAATTTTGTAATAACAATAAAGTGGTTGGCAACATAATAAATTGCCCAAACGAACCTGCGGCACTGGCAATCCCCATCGCAAGACTACGTTTAGATGGGTGAGCAGCGCGCCCCACGGCTGAGAGCAATACAGGAAATGAGGTGGCCGATAACGCTAAGCCTAAAATTAAACCAGCACTTAAATTGAGTAGTAAACCGGTTGAGCTCATAGCCATCAGGCTCAAGCCTAAAGCGTAGAGCACGCCACCTACCATCACCACGACCTTAGAGCCATATTTATCGGCAAAGGCACCGGTAATGGGTTGTACTGCGCCCCAAATTAAGTTTTGTAAGGCAATGGCAAGGCTAAAAACATTGTGTCCCCAACCAAACTCATGGCTCATAGGCACTAAATACAAGCCAAAGGCATGACGTACCCCCAAAGACAGTGCCAAAATAATTGCACTGCCAATCAGCATATAAATTAAAGCGTTTGAAAATCGTGTATCTGACATACAACATCCTCATTATGTTGGCTAAAACTATGGTAGACGATTCAGCACAGCACAACGATAAAATTAAGTTCAACTGATCTATTATTTTTGGTTATCAATGGGGCATTAAAGCATAAAAAAAGACCACATCAATGTGGTCTCTTATCGTTATAACGCATTAAGCGCTAAAGCGTGATAAATCTTCTTCAGGGCGAGCGGTAAGCACTTCAACACCGTGTTTAGTGACTAACAAAGTATGTTCATACTGTGCCGATAAGCTATGATCTTTGGTAACCACCGTCCATTTATCGCCAAGTAGTTTGGTTTTCCAATCACCGGCATTGACCATAGGCTCAATGGTAAAGGTCATGCCTTCTTCTAAAATCATGCCTGAATTGGGTTGACCATAGTGTAATACTTGTGGCTCGTCATGGAACACATCACCAATACCGTGACCACAGTACTCACGTACCACGCTAAAACGCTCTGATTCAACATACAACTGAATGGCATGACCAATGTCGCCAATCGTCGCGCCCGGTTTAACCATCGCAATACCACGATACAATGCTTCTTGTGCCACAGTACATAAACGATTGGCTAAAATAGACGTTTCGCCGCCGACCACATACATCATGTTGGTATCGCCGTGGAAACCGTCTTTAATCACAGTCACGTCAATATTTAAAATATCGCCTTTTTTAAGTTTCTTGGCGTCGGATGGAACCCCGTGACACACCACATGGTTGACCGAAGTACAAATCACGTGTTGAAAGGCTGGGCGACCCGGTGCTGCACCATAGCCTAAGCACGCAGGAATTGCGTCTTGTTGCTTCACGATATAATCATGACAAATCGTATCAAGTTCAAGTGTCGTCACACCCGGAACGATATGCGGTTTGATCATATCCAAGACTTCTGCGGCGAGTTGTCCTGCTACACGCATCTTTTCGATATCTTCAGCAGATCGGATTAAACGACGTGGCGCTTGGTAAGTACTGTTCATGATCTTTAAAAACTTTTGGAAATTTATATATGACTATGGTATAAATAGCCGCCCATTTTATCAAATGCTTTTTCGTGAATAAATTTCACGGGCTTTGTGCGATGGGGCATTAAAATCCGCACATATATCGACACATTTCTCTGGGTGCCTTTTTTTAAGGTGGAGAATGCGGATATATGGAGGCCTAACCCAAATCTTTAAGGTAAAAGAAAATGGCAGATTACAACGTAAGCATGCGCGACCTTCTTCAAGCAGGCGCTCACTTCGGTCACCAAACACGTTTTTGGAATCCAAAAATGCGCGACTACATCTTTGGCGCGCGTAACAAAATTCACATCATCAACCTTGAGCACACTGTTCCTGCGTTAAATGATGCTTTGAACTTCGCTAACAACTTAGCAAGCAAAAAGAACAAAGTTTTGTTTGTTGGTACAAAACGTGCAGCTTCTGCAATCATCCGTGAACAAGCGCAACGTGCTGGTCAACCATACGTTGATCACCGTTGGTTAGGTGGTATGTTGACGAACTGGAAAACTCTTCGTCAATCAATCAACCGCTTAAAAGACCTTCAAACTCAAGCACAAGACGGTACTTTCGCTAAGCTTACTAAACGTGAAGCTTTAGAGCGTAGCCGTGAAATGGAAAAACTTGAGCGTGCTTTAGGCGGCGTGAAAAACATGGGTGGTTTACCTGATGCATTATTCGTAATCGATGTTGATCACGAAGCAATTGCAATCAAAGAAGCTAAAAACTTAGGTATTCCTGTAATCGGTATCGTTGATACAAACTCTAACCCAGACAACGTAGACTACGTAATTCCGGGTAACGATGATGCGATCCGTGCAGTAACACTTTATGCTTCTGCTATGGCTGATGCGATTCTTGCTGGTAAAGAATACGCTCAAACTCAAGCAAATGCGCAAGCAAAAGCTGAAGACGTTAAAGAAGCTCCAGAGGCTTAATGCGTTTGACGCGAGCTTGTCATTTTGCGACATGTGATGGTGGCATAGTAAGCGTTATGTATGCAGGCGGCCCATGAGACAACCTCTGGGCCGTTTCTGTTCCAAATAAGAATATATTTCTACCGAATTTAGGAGATTCACATGACTGCAATTACAGCAAGCATGGTAAAAGAATTGCGTGACCGTACTGGCCTTGCAATGATGGAATGCAAAAAAGCGTTAACTGAAGCTGGTGGCGACGTTGAGCTTGCAATTGACAACCTTCGTAAATCAGGTCAAGCAAAAGCAGCTAAAAAAGCGGGTAACATCGCAGCTGACGGCGCGATCACGATTGCTCAAGAAGGTAACAAAGCACTTCTTTTAGAAGTAAACTGCCAAACTGACTTCGTTGCTAAAGACGAAAACTTTGCTGGTTTCTCAGCTAAAGTTGCTGCTGCTGCATTAGCTGCAAACGTAACTGAAGCAGCTCAAATTGCTGAACTTAAACTTGAAGACGGTTTAACTGTTGAAGAAGCGCGTATTGCACTTGTTCAAAAAATCGGTGAAAACATCCAAGTTCGTCGTGCAACAATCGTTGAAGGCGCAAACCTTGCTGTTTACAAACACGGTTTAAAAATCGGTGTTGTTGTATCTTACGAAGGTGATGTTGCAACTGGTAAAGGTATTGCAATGCACGTTGCTGCGTTCAACCCTGTTGCTGTAAACGAAGCTGACGTATCTGCTGATCTTATCGCAAAAGAGAAAGAAATTGCTGAAGCGAAAGCGCTTGAATCTGGCAAGCCTGCAAACATCGTTGAAAAAATGGTAACAGGTTCAGTTCAAAAGTACTTAAACGAAGTTGTGCTTGTAAACCAAATGTACGTGATCGACAACGACAAGAAAGTTGCTGACGTACTTAAAGAAACTGCAACTGCAGTTGCTCAATTCGTTCGCTTTGAAGTAGGTGAAGGCATTGAGAAGAAAGCTGAAATGAGCTTTGCTGATGAAGTTGCTGCTGCTCAAGCTGCGGCTGCTGCACAATAATTTTTACCTTCGGTAAAAGTTAAAAAAAGCCCCACAATGTGGGGCTTTTTTTATATCTTGCTTTAGAGTTTACCAATTAAGTGTGCAAATTGGTGATGACTATAATCATCTGTTAAAAATAAACGTACCTGTTGTGGTGAGTAGGCATCTTCAAGTAATAAGCTTAAATCACTTAAAGCACTCGATTTTTGATCGCTTAATATAAATTGAAATTTATAAGGATGCATAATTGCAAGCACATGATAACCATGGCTTAAAATACAATTAAGCAGATTTTCAACAATCACTACAGTGGGTTCAAGCACATCATCACTAGGTTCAAAATAATGTGAATAAGGTTCTAAAAATTCATCTTGACCATGCAAAGCATCTTCATCTTCTAAATCTGCATCCTCATCTTCAAAATCTTCAGCTTCAAATTGCTCAAAAAAATCGTAGATTTCATCTAAGGTTGAATCAATAGGAATGGGTTTTTTGACAACTTGTAGAAAATTCAGTTGTAAGTCAAAGCTATTGGCCCAATCTTGATAGTCGCAATCAATGACATATTGATGGGCAAGGCAGTTTTCATTCAGCCATGTTTCAAACCAAGCATCACTACTTTCTTCGACGTTAATCTTTGGGAAATCTTGCGGTTGAAGTTGAGGGAAGACATAGATCAATAAATCGCGTAACAGTTGACTTTCGTGCATAGCAAAACAAAGCAGGTGGGGCAGTGACTACTATAGATGATTTTGACATCAATCATCAACACGCAAACTTTATATCAGCGCTTTGCTTTGTGGATTGTATATGCCTGAAGCTTAGGCAGGTACATAGCTGCTAATATGACTCATCAAGCGACTGAGAGCTTCACAGCGCTTGATGCTGCATCACAATAAAAAAGCCACAACGAATGTGGCTTTTATCAAATGTAGTGCGTCACTTAAGAGTTAGGACCCGCCACGCGTTCAATACTCACTTTAGCTGTGCCTGCATTGGTAATCCCTAATCGCTTAGCAGCACCATAAGATAAGTCGACCACACGGTTGCCATGGAATGGACCACGGTCATTGACCTTTACAACAACGCTCTTGCCATTGGTTTTATTGGTAACACGGATATAACAGTTTAATGGCAAGCTGCGGTGTGCTGCTGTCATGGCATTCATGTCAAAAGTTTCACCACTGGCTGTTTTACGACCATGAAATTGACGACCATACCAAGAGGCCATACCCGTTTGGCTAAACTTACGTACTGTATTAGATGCTACAGTATTTAGTTTTTCAATCACTGAAGGCTCTTCGGCTGGAATTTCGATTTTCGCAGCAATGGTTTGACGACGAACTTGGTCGCCAGAACGCTCAGTGATTGAAAGACTATTTAAGTTAGAAAAGTGCTGATTAAAATCTTGTGCTTCTTTGTTTAATACGCGTGCCGCAAGGCGCGTGTTATCAGCATCTTGTTTTAATGATGATGATTGCACCATATCAGCCTGCGACTGACTCAGGGCAAATAAACTACTTAAGGCTAAAACATATTTAATTGATGAATGCATAAAAACTCCTATATCAAAAAATTGCCAGTGTAGAGGCGGGCAAAGTTTTTGATAAATTCATGTTTGCAACTACATTTGACGGAAATGATAATATTCATGTGGCAAGCATAGTGTCTAGTATTGATACTAAAATAACCGGAAAAATTACGAAAAAGCTATTTTATTGATTAATAAATATACAATATTGTAACAATTTATTTAAAATGTATATTTATTAATCATTTGTAGCTAAAAAAATGTTGACTTTTTTAGTTTGGATTTAAATTGATCTTAGCGGCTAGCGACTTCAATCCCTAATTGCCATACAGCTGTGGCATACATGCGGCTTCTGTTATAGGTGGTAATTACTTGGAAATTAGGGTAAGTAATATAGTAACTTGGACCATAATTTTCCTGCAGTTCAATCACATTGACCAGGTCCAATGGATCAATACGTACTAAGGGATTTAAGGGCGTAACACCTTGACTATTGAGCACGCCGTAAGGGCTAGGTTGGGTTAAATCTTTAGCAATAATTTGGCTAGCATGTTGACCGCTATAGCGTGCGGCAAAAGCAACCGGCTGATTGCGCTGCCAACCATGTTGCGCCAAATAATTGGCAATCGAGCCAATGGCATCAACTGCTGAATTGCGTAAATCAATATGACCATTGCCATCGTAGTCAACGCCAAATTTAGGAATGTTGCTTGGCATAAATTGTGGGTAGCCAATTGCACCTGCATAAGAGCCTTGGACTGAACTTGCAGTAATGCCTTCTTTATAACTAAAGTTGAGTAATGCTGCCAATTCATCTTGGAAATAAGGCGCACGACGCGGATAACCAAAGGCTAAAGTCGCGAGGGCATCGCGGGTCATTAAATTACCCTTGTTGGCGCCATAGCCTGTCTCAACACCTAAAATGCCCAAAATAATCGCTTGTGGTACGCCAAATTGCTGCTCAGCACGATTTAGGGTGTCGGCATATTGTTGTTTAAAAAGCACACCACGCTGAATTGTGCCTTCGGCTAGAAAGTTAGTTTTGTAGCTATACCAAGGTTTGCTCTCACCTGGACGGTTCATAATTTCAATGATATTTGGACGATTGCGCGAACCACTCATAGCAAGATCAATTTGCTGTTCGCTTAAACCATAAGTTTGCATGGTTTTTTGTTTAAAACTTGCATATTCAGGATGGCTGATAAAGTCATTGGCTTGCACGGTAAAACTACTACCACAAAGTGCCAAAGTCATCAGAGCAAAGCGTTGTATTTTTTTATTGAAACGAAGTTTTAACGTCATGTTAAAGTCCAAAAACTGACTGCTAGATAATGCTATGAACAACTTATCTAGACAAAAGGCGACATAGGAAATCGGTTGCATAACTAACATAGCATCGTAGCCTATGCGTAGAGCAAAAATTGCTACAAAAGCTTACAAAATCAAGCAATGACTTGATACATCAAGCATTCTACGTGATTTAAAAGCAAAAAAAAGCCTCTGTAAAGCGTATAGATTTATCCATTAAAAAAACCAGCCGAAGCTGGTTTTTTTGAATTTAAGCATGTAGTTGTTGAAGATGATGCTCAGCCCAAATTTTAAGTTCATGCCGATGTAACTTTGGCATGATTTGATCAAGCGCAATATAAATCGCTTTTAGCAAATTGCCAGTTGCGGTATCCCATGCTTTAGCCTGCACCATATCAAAATTTAGGGTTTGGCTAAATTCGGTTATAAAGTGAGCCACCAAGCTTTCAGCAGTTTGCTTGTAGATTTCAGTAAGCGCAGCAATATCAATGCGCTCACCCGCCTGTACAGCTTTTAAGCTATGTTCTAAATTGGTATATAAACGCGGATCTAAAAACAAACCGACTTGATATTGACTGGTTTGACTCTTAAATAGACTTCTGCCATAAAACTCAATTGAAGCTTTGGCAATTTTATGGCTTACATCGGTGTCTAAAGGCTTGAGCATCAACGCCACACTAGCTTGAATATAGTCTGCCAATTTTAACGTAGTGTCACGTGCTGCGCTTTGGGGTAATTGTACCACTAAGTCATGCAGTAGCTTTAAAATCAATTCTGTATATAAGTACACAGCAGTTTCATAGCGCAGTTCAGCTAAGGCTTCACCTGAGTTTTTTACTCTTAAGCCATATTGAATGTTGTTAAGCAATGCAACTGATGGCGTAAAACCAAAACGCGGCATGTGAACACCTTTAAAAACGGAGTCTATTGACGTGATAAACGAATGGGTTTAACTAACCAATCTTCATCAGAAACACGACATGGATTAATGTCTAAACCACCACGACGCGTATAAGTTGCATAGACCATCAGTTTATTGGGCTTAAGGTTTTGCCAAATATCGGCATAGATTTGTTCAACACATTGCTCATGAAAGCCATTGTGCTGACGATAGGAAATAATATAAGCCAACAAACCTGCATGACAAATTTTCTTGCCTTGATAGCGAATGAACACTGTGCCCCAATCGGGTTGACCAGTCACTGGGCAATTACTGCGCAATAAATGTGAATACAGTGTTTCTTCGACTTCTTGATCATCAGCAAGAGCCAAGAGTGCAGCATCAGGATGCTGTTCTAAGCGTGATGGTGTATTTTCATCAATATAGATCCCTTGAGCTTTACAGACCTGAAGTTCATCGACATGAAACAATTCAATACAAACCGCTGCACCTGCTGCTTGAGATAAATCTTGCTCCACAGTGGCCTGAAAAGCCTCTTTTGACGCAAAGTGAGTAAAGTTCATGCTATTAAAGTACAACTTTAATGATTTTGATTCGATGAGATTAGGCGAGTTCGCCGGTAGCGTTAAGCGACCAATTGCCACTTGCGGTACGCCATGTGGATTTAACCAAGAAATTTCAAAAACATGCCACCAATCTTTACCTTGGCGAATGCCTGCCACTTGCGCATATTTCTCACGTGCAGGTTCACGGGCAATTGGAAATAAAATATCGGGCTGATATTGGGTTGGGTATTGGGTGTCTTTACCCAAAAGAGATTGTTCTACACTCATTATTCACGCATTCCTGAGCCACGAGAAAGTAAATGGTACGCTGTTGCATATAAGGCGCCACAACATAGTGTAATCACGCTAAGCGATACACCAACATTGACATCGCTGTGGCCTAAAATGCCAAAACGGAAGGCATTGACCATATATACCACAGGGTTAATTAAAGATAAATTTTGCCAAAATGGGCTAAGGGCACTAATGGCATAAAACACACCACCTAAATAGGTCAGTGGTGTGAGCACAAAGGTTGGAATAATTGAAATATCATCAAATGATTTTGCATAGACTGCATTAATAAAGCCACCCAAAGCAAACAGCAATGAGGTAATTAACACCGTATAAATCGTCACAAACCAATTGGTGATATACAGGTCAGTAAAGAATAAGCTCATGGCGGTGACAATAATGGCAACCAATAAGCCACGGCATACTCCACCTAACACATAGCCCCATAGCACAAGATGCAGAGGCACAGGGCTCATAATCAATTCTTCAATGCTTTTTTGGAATTTGGCACTAAAGAAGCTAGATGAAACGTTGGCATAACTATTGGTAATCACGGCCATCATAATTAAGCCGGGCACAATAAACTGCATATAGCTAAAGCCGCCCATATCGCCAATACGTGAGCCGACCAAATTACCAAAGATCACAAAATATAAGCTCATGGTAATGGCAGGTGGCAACAAAGTTTGCGGCCAAATACGCATAAAACGGCGGATTTCTTTTCTTAATAAAGTTAAGAAAGCAACACTGAGTTGGTTAAAGTTCATTTTGCCTCCTCAGCAAGGTTTTTCTCCACCATTTTGACAAATAACTCTTCTAAACGATTAGATTTGTTGCGCATACTGCGGACTTGAATATTTTGTGCCTGTAGCAATTGGAATAAATCATTCATGCTGTGGGCTTTGTCCAAGGTCACCTCTAAAGTGACAGGGTCAATTAAATTAAATTTCACCCCAATAATCTCAAGTTGTGGTGCTGTAATGGCTTCGGCTAAATCAAAAATAAAGGATTCTTCATTGAGTTGATTCAAGAAGCTTTTCATGGTGGTGTCTTCTTTAATCACACCACGGTCAATGATCGCAATACGACGACACAGCATTTCAGCTTCTTCTAAATAATGTGTGGTCAAAATAATTGATGTGCCTTGGCTGTTGGCTTCATTTAAAAAATCCCACATCGAACGACGCAGCTCAATATCAACCCCTGCTGTGGGTTCATCCAAAATGAGTAATTTTGGTTCATGCATCATGGCACGGGCAATCATCAAACGACGCTTCATGCCCCCTGAGAGCATACGGGCTTGGGTGTGGCGTTTTTCCCAAAGACCTAATTTTTCTAAATACAACTCAGCACGTTGTTCGGCAATTTTTTTAGGGATACCGTAGTAGCCGGCTTGGGTCACTAAAATATCAAAGGTCTTTTCAAAATGACCAAAGTTAAATTCTTGCGGTACAATCCCTAAGTGTTGTTTAGCATGCGAAGGGTGGGTGTCTAAGTTATGTCCAAAAATCTCAACTGTGCCGGAAGTTTTTTTAGTCAGCGAGCTAATAATGCTGATCGTTGTGGATTTACCTGCACCATTGGGTCCCAAAAGTGCATAAAACTCACCTTCAGGCACATCAAGATTAATCCCTTTTAAGGCTTGAAAACCATTACGATAGGTTTTGGATAAGTCTCTTAACGTCAAAGCATCAGTCATGAAAGTCTCATATACAACAGAATAACGCTATTGTGAGTGATAAGCCGCACCAAGCCAAGCCATACTCACAGAATTTAGCATTGCAAATACAGAACATTGTTTAAAGCATAGGCACAAAAGCAATAACTTTGAGATAGTTGCTTTACCTTATGTGTTTTTTTGGTATGATGTGCACCGCGCGTCCGTAGCTCAGTTGGATAGAGTGCAGGTTTCCGAAACCTGAGGCCGTGGGTTCGATCCCCGCCGGGCGCACCATTTTAATTATAAATACGTATTTTATTTGTTGGCTCAAAACACAATTGAGTTTTTGTGGTATATATTTTGCACAAATGTTAACTGTGCTTGCCAAAAAAATCAGCTCATTTTATAGTGCACTTACAGTAGGTTGTTAAGACGCTACTTCTAAGTTGGACGGATCAATGACAGCTCGTTGCGTCATAAAGCGTTACTTTAGGTAACTCTTCAGACAAAAAACCAGCACTAGCCTTCCAACACAGAGCCCGCTTCGCGGGCTTTTTTAATGCCTAAATTTTTGGTTTAAGCCTTGATCAGCTCAACCATAACATCGTATTTACTAAATTCTTGAATAATTTGTTGCAAAGCGCTTTGAGCCACTGATTCATCACTTGATAAGATCAGCTCTTGTTGGCTGTTGCTGTCATAACATTCAATACTTTGAATATTCCAACACTCAGCTTTGTCAGTGCTATTGAGAATCACGCGGCGCGTTTGCAAGGCGTCACTTAAATGACGTGGCAATACATAAGTGATGGCCAATTGAATGCTGTCGAGTTGTTCTTTTGGGCTTAAAAATGTAATGACCCAATTGCCGACTTTGCTTAAATGCACAGGATTATCAAAAGCGTCAAACAAAAAATAATGTGACATCGTACTTCGCCTTAGTAAAAACACCACTATAGGCAAAAGCAATATTCAGCAGCCTGCGACCAAAGTGCTAGAGTTTTAGGGGGTGATGATAATTTGAGGTTAAATTGTATACACAACCTTAAAATAATTTTTATAAATCAAATATTTTTGTTTTTAGCATGTGTAAATCTTAGATAAGAAAAAGATCAGCTCACATAAAAAGAGTATCAATTCAGGGTGAAGTTGCTTTAGACAAGTCAACTTGCCTAAAGCCTATTGCTTATAGGGTTTGAATGGCTTGTTGTTCTAAGGCTTTACGTAAATACGGATCTAAATCGCTTTGACGTAATAACCATTGCACATAATCTTGAGGTAAATCTGCCAAAGCGCTACCTTTATGCTTACCAAAGTTTAATGTGCGTGGAATGCGGGCATCTTCAGAAGCAGCATAGAGTTCTTCTAAACTGTGTAGATTTAATTTTTGAATAATTTGATTGAGGATATTGGCGGTTAAAATAATATCCATATCAGCACGGTGGGCTTTTTTAATCATGTCGCGGGCTTTGGCACTGCCTTGACTGATCATATAAATTAAAGCCGATATATTATGTGCTTCAGCGTCCGGCCACACACGACGTGCTAAAGCTAAAGTGCAAATGGCTTTAATATGTTGCGTATCAACACCACATTTTTCAATGGCACGTAAGTCATAGTCAATATTATGACCGATCATATATACGGTTTCAGAAGGTAAAGAAAAACTTGAATAATGCGGTTGACAGTCTAAATCACTTTGTAAAATATGATGCACGGCCATTGCCGCATAAGAAATCGGTTCATCCACTTGGTATAACTGATCAAAAATTTGACTTTTATCGAGGCTTAATTGTCCTTGTGTTAACTCAATCGGTGCATAAGCAATCTCAATCGGTTGTCCATTTAAGGTATGGGTTTCTGTATCGAGAATAATCGCGTGCATATGCAATCCTCATGTGAAAGGTAAAAAGGGCAATCTACAGGATAGACCTTGAACAATAAAGGCTTTTTAGCGTTGAAATTTTAATTTTAAAGCTTGGGCATCTTCTTTTAAGGCTTCACTTGACAGTAAAGCTTTATACAAATGCAAAGGAATACCATCTTCTTGGTCCACCAATTTAATGGGATGGATACCATCTTGATATTCAAAAAAGCTTAATGGCATATGATCTTGATTTAACAATAAGAAGCGTTGTTGCTTAATAGCAATTTCGTAGTCAGGAAAAGTTTGTTTGAGTAAACGTAAAAAAACGCTCTGATTGGTCGAAAGTCAGTTTAATTCACGAATCCGTTGACTGTCAGTTTGATGCATGGCTTTTAAATACAGAGCGTTGCTGTTGGGTAGTGGCTATAGGGGGTGTTCTAATTTTGGCTTGGGGTTGAGCAGCAGGTGATCCACGGAGTGTGTAGCCTAAGATAAAACCAATAATCAGACATAAAAAAGCCAACATAGAAGGGACTTAAGATTAAGTTTAAAAGAAAAATGCAGCAATTAAGCCCATCTCAAAAATCTTTAAAGCATTTTCAATAAGTTGATTTTACTCAAAACTCCCTATTTTTTGTAAAGTATGCGCAATTTTTATGTAAAACTCGATAAAGTTGATTCTCAAAATTTGTAAACTTCGTGCTACAATACGCCCCAATCTTAGCACGGCTTAAAAGCCCTAATTTAATAGGACCTCGCTAATGTTTGCCAATACTTCAATTGCACAATTTGACCCTGAATTAGCTCAAGCAATCACTCAAGAAGATGCGCGTCAAGAAGCGCATATTGAATTGATCGCTTCAGAAAACTACTGCTCACCTGCAGTCATGGAAGCTCAAGGTTCAAAACTTACTAACAAATATGCGGAAGGCTACCCAGGCAAACGCTACTACGGCGGCTGCGAATACGTAGACGTGATCGAACAATTAGCAATTGACCGTGCGAAAGAACTTTTCGGTGCTGACTATGCTAACGTTCAGCCACATGCTGGTTCTCAAGCAAACTCAGCTGTTTATTTAGCGCTTTTAAACCCAGGTGATACTGTATTAGGTATGAGCTTGGCGCATGGCGGTCACTTAACGCATGGTGCAAAAGTAAGCTTCTCTGGTAAAACATATAACGCAATTCAGTATGGTTTAAACCCTGAAACTGGCGAAATTGATTACGAAGAAGTTGAGCGTTTAGCGCTTGAGCACAAACCACGCATGATCGTGGCGGGTTTCTCAGCTTACAGCCAAATTGTAGATTGGAACCGTTTCCGCGAAATCGCTGATAAAGTGGGTGCTTATTTATTCGTAGATATGGCTCACGTTGCAGGTTTAGTTGCAGCTGGTGTTTACCCAAGCCCAGTACAAATTGCTGACGTAACCACAACAACCACACACAAAACACTTCGTGGTCCACGTTCAGGTTTAATCCTTGCAAAAGCCAACGAAGAGATTGAGAAAAAACTTCAATCTGCTGTATTCCCAGGCAACCAAGGTGGTCCTTTGGTGCATGCAATTGCTGCAAAAGCAATTTGCTTTAAAGAAGCAATGGCACCTGAATACAAAGATTACCAACAACAAGTGGTAAAAAATGCACAAGCGATGGCTGAAGTTCTAATTGAACGCGGTTATGAGGTTGTGTCTGGCGGTACGAAAAACCACCTGTTCTTATTGTCTTTAATCAAACAAGACATCACAGGTAAAGAAGCGGATGCTTGGTTAGGTGCAGCACACATCACTGTAAACAAAAACTCTGTACCAAACGACCCACGTTCTCCGTTTGTCACTTCTGGTATCCGTATTGGTACACCAGCAGTAACAACACGTGGTTTTGGTGAAGCTGAAGTGCGTGAGCTTGCAGGTTGGATCGCTGACATCTTAGATGCGAAAGGCGACGAAGCTGTAATCAACGCGGTGAAAGCGAAGGTTGAAACTGTATGCGCTAAATTCCCAGTTTACGCAAAATAAGTGTCAACTTGAGAAAAGCCCCCTCAAGGGGGCTTTTTTTATGTACCCAACAAAGTCTTTCTTTGGCTTAATTATCTGCTATAACTCATAGCAACGACCAAATAACAAGAGAACAAACATGATACAAAAACCGCAGATTATTATCTCTGAGCAAGATTTAAATCGTTTAGAAACCATGTTAGAGCACCAACCACAGCTCACCCCCACTATGCAGCATCTAGAAGATGAATTGGCGCGTGCCACTGTGGTCAATCCTCAAGATGTACCTGCTAATGTGGTGAGTATGAATGCACGTGTGTTGATTACCATTGGTCAAAGTGCTGAACCAACTGAAGTGGTTTTGGTGTATCCACATGACTTTAAAGGCGAGAAAAATCAGGTTAATGTTGTAGCACCGATTGGGGCTGCAATTTTAGGTTTAAGCGAAGGGCAACACATTCAATGGCCACAACCTGATGGACATTTGATGCAAGTTAAAATTGAAAAAGTTCTGTTTCAGCCAGAGCGTGAAGGCGACTTTTTATAAGCATCTCAGGTTAATCCTTTGAAAAGATGATGTAGAACTACACTTTTACATCATCTAGGCTGCATACTTAATTTTTCTTGCATCACTTACATTTTATTTTTTTATCTTCAGCTTCACTTCAGCTGACTCGATTATCATAGCTTTAAATAGGTTACAGTGAAGTGGTGGGGGGACTTGGGTCGGTCATTAAAATTGCAAAATGCAACATCACAATTGGCATCAATCGCGTAATATCAGTAAGTCAGTTTGGGGATTAAAGTCGATATGGCATATTTACAGCAATTGACTCCGTTGTCTGAGATGCAAGGTCATGATGACCAGCGATTGCAGATTAAGCGGCAAGAACTTGTACCGCTATTACATGATCATAGTCAATTGCAGCACTATGCCGCGCGTGTGGTGCAGGCACAAGCTGTGTTACTCAATGGGGTTGATGCCAAACTGACCCAAGATTTTAGCCACAGTATTCAAGCCTTGATTCATGCTTTAAATGATGCTCAAAAATACATGCAGCCTAAGCGCTTTAATCGCGTGCAGCGTTGGTTGGGCAGTGATTTAGATTATGCTTCTCAACAGATCGGGTATTATCAACAGCTTGAGCGCCTGATTGCACGTAGTCATGATTTAAGTGCTCAATTACAAATTGAAATACAAAAATCTGAGGCGCGTTATCGGCAATTAACTGGCTTACGTGAACAGATGGGGCAATACATTAAAGCAGCCAAAGAGTTTATGGTTGAGTATCCTAAGTTTGTTCAACAGCAACATCCGCTTGATCAATTTACTCAACGTTTATCTAAAAAAATTAATACCTTAGAAACATTGCAAGCCAGTAATGATCTTGCTATGCAGCAAATGTATGTGTCACAGCAATTATCGCTGACATTGTTAGACCGTTTTTTAGAAGCTGAACAAGTGTTGTTACCGGCATGGAAACATCACCTGCAACAGACTCAAGCACAACACAATCATCAGCTTGATGCCCTTGATACGAGTCGAAATCGCCTCATTAAAACCTTAAAACATGCTTTAGAGCACAGCACATAGTCTTCTTCACATTCGAGGTAAGTATGACCGATTTTCAACATAAAATTGCAGTGGTCACCGCAACCGAACAGGATTTTCAGCGTTTAAATTTAAGTGAGCTAGGTCTACAAGCCAGTGATTTTGACGCCGTGTTGCAAGCAGCAGCCGAGCTTGATGAGATTGATCAGCATCGTGTGGCAGAATATGGTAAAAATATTGCCACTCAAACAGCAAGCTATACGGATGAATTGTTGAGCTTGGTCAATCATAAAGATTTAGACGAAACAGGACAAAAGCTCAATCAAGTCGTTCAAGTGGCGCAGCAGCTCAATACTGCAAGTTTACTGCATCCCAAAAAACGTAGTGGCTTTTTAGGTGGCTTGTTTGACAAAGTAAAAACGGCTAAACAAAGTTTTGAGCAGAATTTTCAAGACACCAAAGCGCAAATTGATCAATTGGTTAAAGAGGTAGATACCTCACAACATGGCTTGCAGCAACGCGTGGCAACTTTAGAGCAGATGTTTAGCGGTGTACAGCAAGAGTATAAACAGCTTGGTGTGTATATTGCGGCAGGTCAGCTCAAGCAGCAACAGTTGCAGCAAAACATTGCGTCACTTGCCACAGCACCGAGTGATCCACAAACCACGCAGCAGCTCTATGATTTAAATCATGTGGCCAATAATTTAGAAAAACGGGTGAGTGATTTACAGATTTTGCAACAATCTGCGATGCAAACTTTGCCAATGATCCGAATTATCCAATCAAATAATTTAATGTTGGTGGATAAGTTTTATGCCATTAAAAACATTACTTTACCGGCATGGAAAAACCAAATTAGTTTGGCGATTTCACTCAATGAACAAAAAAATAGCGTACAACTTGCCAATGCGATTGATGATGCAACCAATGCCTTATTGCGTCGTAACGCTGAGTTATTGCATCAAAATTCAGTCGATACCGCACGTGCCAATCAACGTTCTGTGATTGATATAGACACCTTAGAGCATGTGCAGACCACCTTAATTAAAACTGTAAATGATGTGATTGAGATTCAAAAGCAAGGGCTAGAAAAACGTGCACAAGCCAGTACACGTTTGCGTCAACTGCAGCAGGATTTAGATCATTTAGTGCGTGATTCAAGTCCACAATTACAGCAAAAACCGTAGGAGGCTGATCTTGACCCAAATTGGTCCTGTGGTGATGCCACCAAATGAATTAAAAAGTGGCATAAAAACCTTAAAAAAACGCCAACGGCATTTTAATTGGTTGTTTTTAGCAGCAGCTAGTTTGTTGATTGCGACGTTTATCACTAGTTTTTTACAGCATGATTTGGTTTACAGCTTTTTTGGTCTGTATCATGAATTAAAACAGCTCCATATTCCAATCAGTGCTGAGCATATTGGCTTGATTAACACCGAGCAAGACTACTTTATGAGTTTACTGGGTTGGTTTGCGTGGCTAATTTTTAAAGTCTGTGTGTCATTTGTGGGTGCATTTTTTATGGTGTATCTGTTAAAAAAACTACGCTTTTTTTACGTGCGCTTTCAATCTTTTGTACTGAAATTTGTAGGTTGGTTACTTGCATTTATGCTGTTGTGGTCGGGTTTGACCTATGTGCAACATGATCTAAATCAAGATCAATCTGAGTTTTACCAAGGCTTAACCAGTTATTCTCAACAAATTTCTGACAGTGAGATTTATCAGCAGCTACAGGGTAGTCAAACGCCAAGTATTGTTCAGGCTTATTTATTGGCACAAACGGCACTTTTACAACAGCCTGCTGATTTAGTCACAGCCAAGCCTTATCTACAACATTTAGTCACCGCCGAGCAGTACGATCCTCGCTTTGATCAGTATGGATTTGATCCTAAACAATTATGGAGCATGCAACAGCAGCTCTACGCTCGTACTGTGACCCCAGTGACTCAGGCATTGCAGCCTGAAGTGACACATGCCGAGCAACGTCAGCAACAACTTGCAACCTTATTGATAATCAGTGGAGGGCTTTGGTTAGGATTAAGTGTTTTATTTTGGTTACTGGGACAATATTTTAAACGTCGTGTGCAACGTATTGAACAACGCTTAACTGCTTAAAATGAATTGAGTGACACAAGGATGTGTACTTTTATTTAAAAAAACGATTAAACTCATAAAAACTAACTGTTTTACCTTTCTTATATTTGTTTTTATCATGGCATTAAGAAAAGATAATTTTACTCCTTTGGAGACGTTAGCCATGTTAGATCAAAATACTTCAGCGCAATTAAAAGCCCTTTTAGAACGCCTAGAAGGTCCCATCGAATTGGTGGCAACTTTAAACGACTCAGACAAATCTGCCAAAATCAAAGAATTGGTTGAAGAAGTTGCAGCATTGTCTGATTTGGTTACTGCACGTTTTGATGGCAAAAATAGCCGTGCCCCAAGCTTTGGTATTGCAAAAGCAGGCGAAGAACCGCGTGTATTCTTTGCAGGCTTGCCAATGGGCCATGAGTTCACGTCATTGATCTTAGCATTGCTACAAACCTCAGGTTATGCACCAAAAGTCTCTGATGAAGTGTTAACTTCAATCAAAGAACTCGGTGTGAAGTCTAATTTTGACGTATTTGTGTCTTTAAGCTGCCACAACTGTCCAGATGTGGTGCAAGCCTTAAACCTGATTGCCATTTACAATCCGGGTGCAACAGCCACCATGATTGATGGTGCTTTCTTCCAAGACGAAGTTGAAGAACGCAAAATCATGGCCGTTCCAATGGTGTTCCAAGATGGTCAACACATTGGTCAAGGTCGTATGACTTTAGAAGAGATCGTGGCAAAACTTGACACCAATGCAGCACAAAAAGATGCTGCCAAGTTAAATGCCAAAGACGCGTTTGATGTGTTGGTGATTGGTGGTGGCCCTGCGGGCAATACCTCTGCCATTTATGCGGCACGTAAAGGCATTAAAACCGGTATTGTGGCTGAGCGCATGGGTGGTCAAGTGATGGACACCCTGGACATTGAGAACTTTACCTCAATTCAAAAAACCCAAGGTCCAAAATTTGCCGCAGAAATGGAAGCACATGTTCGTGAATATGGTGTAGACATCATGAACCTACAACGTGTTGCTGACATCAAAGGTGCGTCTGAAACCGCCAATGGTTTGGTTGAAGTGACACTTGAAAATGGTGCTAAGCTTGAATCTAAGACCGTGATTTTATCAACCGGTGCACGTTGGAGACAAATGAACGTGCCGGGTGAAAAAGAATATGCTACGCGTGGTGTAGCGTACTGCCCGCACTGTGATGGTCCATTGTTTAAAGGCAAACGTGTTGCGGTGATTGGTGGCGGTAACTCAGGTGTGGAAGCTGCCATTGACTTAGCAGGGATTGTTGAGCATGTCACATTGGTGGAATTTGACACCAAGCTACGTGCCGACCAAGTGTTGCAAGACAAGTTAAACAGCTTACCCAACACCACAGTGATCAAAAATGCCTTATCTACCGAAGTGGTAGGTGATGGTTCACAAGTCACAGCCTTGAAATACAAAGACCGTGCAACTGATGTGGAACACACGGTTGAATTGGCAGGGATCTTTGTACAAATTGGTTTATTGCCAAATACAGATTTCTTAAAAGACACAGCGGTTGAACTTTCAAACCGTGGTGAGATTGTGATTAACGATCGCAACGAAACCAATGTCAAAGGTGTATTTGCTGCAGGTGACTGTACCACCGTGCCGTACAAGCAAATCATCATTGCCACAGGTGAAGGTGCTAAAGCATCACTGTCGGCATTTGATTACATCATCCGATCTGGGCAATAAGCCAACAATAAAATCAGGTCAGTGTGTCCCCAAACACACTGACCTATGCGCAAGTTTATGATTGTCATTTGCTTGTTTTTATAGGAACTTTGGACGCTAACACCCAAGTTCCTTTTTTTATGCCATCTTAAACAGTCTTCCCCAATAGACTATGTAAATGGCTATTTATTGTTGTTGTAGCTCTGAGAAAATGCATATTTCTATAAAGGCATATAAAATATATGGTTTTATTGTAAAGCTTTTCAATTTTAATTCAACCGAGTAAGAAACTCGGAATTATGTGCCAATTTAAACGCCAATTTTGCTAAAAATGTGAAGCAGTTTAATAAGTAAAATAAATTAAATTACAATGAATTAGGTGGTTTTCTTGTTGATTGTAAATCGCCTGAAAATATCTTTACAAAAAATAACATTCAATTACAATGCTAATTATTGATAACAAAGTTAGCCTTCATTTTTGCCACAATTTGGGGAAATTATGCTCAAAAATAAAATATTGATCTTGGCGACGAGCCTTCTGTTGATGGGGTGTAGTGCAAAGGTTGTGACCTATGATCAGCATGGCACTGTGACGGGTTCGTGTAAAGCAACGTCTTTTTTAACACCTATTCAAGGCGCTGCATCTTGTTATGGTTATGCGCACAATGACAAGCTACGTTTTGCCAAAATTAAATCCAACGGTCAACTTGAACTTTTAGCTTTACCACCCACTGCCAAAGTGCAGTTGGCGACACATTAATGGGGAATATGATGAAAAAAATGATGTTATTGGCATTCACTGCATTGGCGTTAACAGGTTGTGCATCTACTGTAACCACCTATGACTCTCAAGGTAAAATGATTGGTTCTTGCCAAGCAGAACGTGGTTTTGTTATAGGTGGCGGGGCAAATTGTAGCGGTTATGCTAATCAAGAAGGACGTATTCGCTAATACAGCATCACCAAATTAAAACCGAAGCATGCTTCGGTTTTTTATTGCTCAAGGATTTTTAAAATTTGACAATGGTCAATGGTATTGGGTACTTGGCAACTTTGATTAAGCTGCTGTAAGTGTTGGCGTAGCGCAGTGAGTGCTACGATCTTCTGATCCAATTCAATTAAATGTTGCTGAATCAATTGATTTACAGCACTGCAATTGGCATTGGGTTGCTGCTCTAGATCAAGTAAAGTTTGAATTTCGAGTAAAGACATATCTAAAGCCCGACAACGCTGAATAAACATTAAACGTTTAATACTAGATCTCTTGCGAAAGTTAATTTAAGAGCATCCAATTCACCATTCCAGCAATTAAATTCATTAGATCTCTTGCGAA
>NZ_CANQLZ010000024.1 GCF_947624825.1 uncultured Acinetobacter sp. | reverse complement strand
ACGTCCTCTTAATCTCTATATGCGAGATCTAAACTATGACTAAAAATCTGTATAACGCCTTTATAGCAATGCTTTGGGGCAAAAGGCAATACTATCTTGCTGCTTTTATTAAAAATAATAGAAATAAAAAATCTGTGTTCGACTAAAGCTTAAGGTTTATTTTGTAATTGCTGCTTGAGTTGTTGATTTTCTTCGATCAAGTGATCTAATTTCGCGTCTAGTTGTAAGATTAATTGTTGCAGTATATGTATATCTTTATGACTAGCTAACCCCAATTTATTGAATGATTGTTGCAGCTTTTGATCCCAACCTTTGTCTTTCAAATCTTGTACGCTGTGATTAGATTTTTCGTCTTCATCTGTTTTATTGCGTGTATTTTTTTCGAATTCCTCACCAATTTTGACTAAATTTTCAAATAATTTTGAACTTTCTTCTTCTGCACGTGAAAAAGCGCCTAAACCTGCAAGCCAAATTTGTTGTGTATATTTTTTAAAATCGAGAGTATTTTTTTTGCTTTTATTGGATTTTTTGTTGTTTATACATGTATTTTTATTCTTACTTAGGCTATTTTTATCACTAGTGTCTGTGCTTTGTGTTGGCATATGTTGCCTCCTTGCTGATTTTATGTAGATTTTTAAGATTAAAGCTTAGGGTTTTTTTATAATAACAAAGCCAACACTTGCACCTTTATCAAAACTGTTCTACAAAGCTGTGGCAAATTTAGATTTATTTATACGTAAATTTTGATCAGGGATCGGTTTATGAGTCAACGTAATAAAAAGCAACAAGCGGTCATTCTTGATATGAGTATGGTGGCGCTGGAAACTTTATTTACTTTTGTATTACAACATGACCGTGTTATTGCACATCAAGCAAAGAAGTTTGTAGACCAAAATGTACGCATTAAAATTAACAGCTATGTGCCCTATTTCGATTTTTATGTTGAATTTAACCAACACGGGGTTTTATTTGACACCCAAGCACCCACCCAACCTGTTGATCTAGATATACGCACCACCTTAATGGATTTAATTAAGATATTTGTTTTAGGCAATAAACGTAGTATTCGTGCCATGCGTATTGAAGGTGATATCACATTAAAAGATGAATTTCGCGATTTAGCTTTAATGTTTAGCTTGCCAAAAGTGCTGTCTGATTGGAAACAATGGCTCAATGAGCCTTTAGAAAATGGTGATGTGCTCGCATCAAAGCATCGAATCAACCCTTTACTTGAGAAAATAGATCTACAACGCGCTAAAATTAATAGCTTACAAGTTGAAGTTAAGCAGTACAAAAACCGTATGCGTCATTTGCAAAGCAAGCAAAAGCGTCTAAATGTGCTCTTTTTGGGCATTATAGTGCTTTTATTGCTGATATTGCTGTATACTCAATTTTATCTATAAGCCTGCATTTTCTTTCAAATTAAAAGCTTTCGATGCACAATAAAAAAACTTGACTATTTTAGTCAGGATTCATAAAATCACTGTATCTAGTCTTAACATGTGTATCGAATCATGCGCTTAACTACCCGCGGTCGCTACGCAGTGACTGCACTTCTTGATTTAGCTTTGCAGCCAACTGAAAAAACGATCACGCTTGCTGAAATTGCAGCACGTCAAACGATTTCTGTTGCTTATTTAGAGCAGTTATTTGCAAAGCTTAAGCGTCACGGCCTAGTGTCTAGCGTACGAGGTGCCAATGGTGGTTACCATTTAGCGCGTGGTGCCGACGATATTACTGTGTTAGAAATCATTGAGGCTGTAAATGAAGCCGTGGATGCCACACGCTGTGATCATAAAGGCAATTGCCAAAATGGCGCAATGTGTTTAACTCACGATTTATGGCAGGAACTCTCCCATCATATTGCCGATTATTTAGCAAAAATCACGCTTGCTGACTTGATTGCCCGTGACAATGTACAAACCGTTGCCATTCGCCAAAATTCAGCATCTTTTGATTCAGCCCTTTTATCGGTTACAGGTATTTGACATGAAACGTCCAATTTATCTTGACTACGCAGCTACAACTCCTGTCGACCCTCAAGTTGCAGAACGTATGGTAGAGTGCCTTACTTTTGAAGGTACTTTCGGTAACGCTGCATCTCGCTCACATGCTTATGGCTGGCAAGCAGAAGAAAAAATCGAGTACGCACGTGAACAGGTTGCAAACTTAATTAAAGCTGACCCACGCGAGATTGTATGGACTTCTGGTGCAACTGAATCAGATAACCTAGCGCTTAAAGGTGTTGCACAGTTCTATGCGTCAAAAGGTAAACACATCATTACTTCTAAAATTGAACATAAAGCAATTTTAGATACATGTCGTGAGCTTGAATCTGAAGGTTTTGAAATTACCTATATCGAGCCACAACCACAAACAGGTTTAATTACTCCTGAAATGGTTGAAGCTGAAATTCGTCCAGATACAATTTTAGTATCATTGATGATGGTCAACAACGAAGTCGGTACCATCACTGATGTTGCTGCCATTGGTGAAATCACACGTGCTAAGAAAATTTTCTTCCACGTAGATGCAGCGCAAGCGGCAGGTAAAGTTGAGATTGACTTATCAAGCATGAAAATTGACTTGATGAGTTTCTCTGCACATAAAATCTATGGTCCAAAAGGCATTGGTGCATTATTTGTACGTCGTAGCCCACGTGTTCGCCTCAAAGGTCAAATGCATGGCGGCGGTCATGAACGTGGTATGCGTTCAGGTACGCTTGCAACACATCAAATTGTAGGCATGGGTGAAGCGTTCGAACTTGCAGGTAAAAACTTAGCAGCTGAACAAGCTCGCTTACGTGTATTACGTGACAAGTTATGGAATGGCTTACAAGGTTTAGAACAAGTGTTCCTAAACGGTCATCCAACATATAACGTGGCCAACTATTTAAATGTAAGCTTTAACTTTGTTGAAGGTGAATCACTGATGATGGCGCTTAAAGATGCTGCGGTATCTTCAGGTTCTGCATGTACATCAGCGACGCTTGAGCCATCTTATGTATTACGTGCACTTGGTTTATCTGATGAACTTGCACATAGCTCGATCCGTTTTAGCTTTGGTAAATATACGACCGAAGAAGATATTGACCATGTGTTGAACATTACCCAAGCTGCAGTTGAAAAGTTACGTGACCTTTCTCCACTTTGGGATATGTACAAAGAAGGGATTGATCTGTCTAAAGTTGAGTGGACTGAACACTAACAACGCTTGGACCTTGTTGCCATTTGGTGACAAGGTTGTTGAAATTAACGTTTAAAACCTCATATTCAATATTAAAGGCTGACCCCGAGGTTTGGAGAAGCAACATGGCTTATAGCGAAAAAGTGATTGACCATTACGAAAATCCTCGTAATGTTGGTGTATTAGACAAAAATGCAGAAAATGTAGGCACAGGTATGGTCGGTGCCCCTGCATGTGGCGACGTGATGCGTTTACAAATTCAGGTGAACGATGAAGGCGTGATTGAAGAAGCACGTTTTAAGACTTATGGCTGTGGTTCTGCAATTGCATCGAGTTCTTTAGTTACAGAATGGTTAAAAGGTAAAACTTTAGATCAAGCTCAAGCAATCAAAAACATTGATATTGCCAATGAACTTGCATTACCACCTGTAAAAGTACACTGCTCTGTATTGGCTGAAGATGCAATTAAAGCTGCGGTAGAAGATTACCGTACAAAGCGAGCTGACAAGGCTTAATTGTTCTGATTTGTTTGGATGTAATGGAGTTTTCATGATCAATTTAACCAAAAATGCTGCGGCTCATATCAGCAATTACCTACAAAATCGTGGTAAGGGTGAAGGCATTCGCGTTGGCGTGAAAACTTCAGGCTGTTCAGGCTTAGCCTACGTGCTTGAGTTTGTTGACGAAGTAGACAGCCACGACCAAGTTTTTGATCAATTTGGCGTTAAAGTTTTTGTAGACCCGAAAAGCTTAGTTTATCTTGAAGGTATGGAGATGGACTACGTGAAAAACGGTCTTAATGAAGGCTTTGAGTTTAACAATCCCAATAAAAAAGGTGAATGCGGCTGCGGCGAATCTTTTACAGTTTAAGCCTTAGTCTCTTGACCATCTTTGCATTAAAACAGTGTCATTTACACTGTTTTAATTGTATCTTACCTCAGCAAAATTAGCCGGAACCTCCCATGAATCATTTTGAGTTGTTCAACCTTCCTGTAGCACTCGATATTGATTTAGCCGCTTTAAAGACTCAATTCTTAAAGTTGCAGCAGCAATATCATCCTGATAAAACAAGCGATAAAGATCAAGCATTGATCAAATCAAGTGAGATCAATCAAGCCTATAAGATTTTATCTCAGGTTGATAGCCGTGCGGGATATCTTCTTGGCTTAAAAAAACAAGATTATCATCTTGATCAATCGATTAGTGATTTTGAATTTCTACAAGATGCTTTAGAAATTCGCGAACAACTTGACGACGCGCGTGCAAGTGAAGAATTACAATCGTTAAAAGTCGAAGTACAACAGTGGATTGACGGTTTAGTCCGTGAATTTAAAATTGATTATGACAGTGAAGATTGGGGCGAAGCGCGCGATACCGTGCGTAAATTACGCTTCTTTGTAAAAGTCATGGCTGACATCGAAAAAGCTGAAGATCGCATCTTAGATGATGAAGACTTTGATTTAGATGATGATTTTTAATTGATGTATTTATTTTTAGTTCAAAGGATGTAACGCATGGCGCTCTTGCAAATTGCAGAACCCGGTCAATCAAGTGCACCGCATGAACACCGTATTGCTATTGGTATCGATTTAGGCACCACGCATTCTTTGGTGGCAACGGTCCTTTCAGGCAAAGCCAAAGTATTAAATGATCAACAAGGTCGAGTTCTTCTCCCCTCGATCGTGCATTATAGCCAAGATCAAAGCCAATATGGTGATGCAGCCAAAGCCTTTGTCACTCAAGATCCAAAGAATACCATTGTTTCGGTTAAACGCTTTATGGGGCGTTCTAAAGCAGACATTAAATTTCAACACCCGTATGAATTAATGGGTGAAGAGAATCAAATGCCGGCTTTTGTAACAGCACAAGGACCTAAAACGCCTGTTGAGATTTCTGCTGAAATTTTAACTCAATTAAAAGTACGTGCTGAAGCCAGTTTACAAAATCCAATTAATGGTGCTGTGATTACAGTACCGGCTTATTTTGATGAAGCACAGCGTCAAGCCACGCGTGATGCTGCTGAACTTGCTGGTTTAAAAGTATTACGTTTGCTGAATGAGCCAACTGCTGCTGCTGTGGCGTATGGTTTAGATCAAGATACAAATTTAGCAACCGATCGCAATTACGTCATTTATGATTTAGGTGGTGGTACTTTTGATGTTTCAGTTTTACGCTTTTCTCAAGGTGTATTTGAAGTTCTAGCCACAGGTGGTCATACCGCATTAGGTGGCGACGACCTTGACCGTTTAATTGTCAAGTGGGCCAAAAAGCAACTGAATATTGAGCTTTTAGATGATCATCAGTATGCACAAGTTTTGGTTGCAGCACGTGAAGCTAAAGAAGCTTTAAGTGAACAACAATCGGTTGATCTTTTGGTGCTTGAGCATTGTTTAACTTTAAATCGTGAAACATTTGAAGCGATTATTAAAGTCGCTTTAGACAAAACCATCACTGTGTCTAAGCGTGTGTTACGAGATGCAAAGCTTGAACTGACCGACATTGAAAATGTGGTGTTGGTAGGTGGTTCAACTCGCTCTTATGCCGTACAAAAAGCAGTGCGTGAAGTGTTTAACCAAGAACCACTTTGTACTATTAATCCAGATGAAGTGGTGGCTATTGGCGCCTCTATTACCGCTAATCAGTTAATTGGCAATAGCCAAGACGGTTCTTTGTTACTTGATGTCACTCCCCTGTCTTTAGGTTTAGAGACTATGGGTGGCTTAGTAGAGCGTTTGATTTCACGTAACACTGCAATCCCTGTGGCACGTCGTCAAGAATTTACCACTTATCAAGATGGCCAAACTGCAATGCTCATTCATGTGGTACAAGGCGAGCGTGATTTGGTTGAGCATTGCCGTAGCTTAGGTCGTTTTGTGTTGCGTGGTATTCCACCTATGACAGCAGGTCAAGCACGCATTGAAGTGACGTTCCAAGTTGATGCAGATGGTTTACTCAGTGTATCTGCCAAAGAAACCACCTCTGGCGTAAATGCACAGATTGATATTAAACCGTCTTATGGTTTATCTGATCAAGATATGGAACGCTTGTTACTTGATGGTTTCAAATTTGCCGAAGTTGATAAAGAATTACGTCATTTAAATGAAACCAAAGTTGAGGCAAAACGCGAACTCGAAGCGCTTGCACCAGCTTTACACGCCGATGCTCATTTGCTTGATGCAACTCAACTTACCGAACTTCAAGCTGCACAAGCACATCTAGATGTGACTTTGGCAGGTGATGACCTTCAAGCGATTGAACAGGCTGTTGCTGCCTTAAAAATCTACACTGATGCTTTTGCAGCCCTCCGAATGAACCAACATATTGATGCTGCATTAAAAGGCACCAAATTAGATGACTGGTCAAACTCAAATTAATTTATAGGTAACGACTATGCCACGTATTAAAGTATTACCACATGCGACAATTTGCCCAGAAGGTAAAGAGTTTGAGGTAGAAATCAATGCGAACCTTTGCGAAAGTTTACTTCAAAATGGCGTAAAGATTGAACATGCCTGTGATATGTCGTGTGCATGTACCACATGTCACGTTGTGGTACGTAAAGGTTTTGATAGCTTAGAAGAAATGGACGATGTTGAAGCAGATTTGCTTGATCGTGCTTGGGGCTTAGAACCAGACTCACGCTTGTGCTGTCAAGTGCGTATTGTAGATGAAGACTTGGAAGTTGAAATTCCAAAATACACCATCAATCATGCTTCTGAAAATCACTAAATTTTGTGATTTAAAAAAACCACGCTTAAAGCGTGGTTTTTTTTACATTGCAATGACTTTAACTAAAATGTGTTGTTCCGCTTCTTGCTCTTCTGTAATATGTTTACGGCTTAATTCTTTAGAATTGACTTTAAACTGTAGATTTTGATAACTGACTACATTTGGAATTTGATCAAAATACAAAGCATCTGCATTTAATTCTTCTTGAAAAAGCGGCGTGCCTAATTGGTAATCACTACTTTTCAAGACTACATATTTTACAATCGTTTTCATATGATCGACCTACTTTTGTTGAGCACTTTATTTTTATTTTTAACAGTTTCTTGAATTGGAAGATACTTCTTTTTTTAGCATTTGCTGTTTTTACACACAAACAACCTCACACTTAGGCTATTTTTAGATTTATTGTCATGATTATGTGACTTAAACTCAAACTACAATGCGATTTGCCTTATCTTAAAGGAAAATTCATTCTAACGATAAAATCTGTATGCTTAAAAAATGTTGTGACTATTTAGAAGATTGGGGTTTAAAAATCGCTTTTGTAGAAAGTGCAAGCGCTGGTTATTTGGCCAGTCAATTTGCTTTATATAAAAATTCAGGGGCAAAAATTTTACTTGGCGGCATAGTCTGTTATGACCCATCTGTTAAACAGCATCTATTAAATATTTCAAAGGATTTAATCCAACAGCACACTGCTGAATCTTTGGCAGTCACACAAGCAATGGCACATGCCGGGTCTAGGCTTTTCCCTTTGGCTGATGTGGTTGTGGCCTGTACGGGTTTATTAAAGCCCGGTGGTTCTGCAACGCTTGATAAACCTGAAGGTACATTTTTTGTTAGTATTTACCATCAAGGTCAAATCACAAGCCAACAGTATTACTTTAAACATAGCCCAAGTTTACGCTTAAATTCCCTAATCTTAGCGGTGTGTCAACAGTTGTTGAGCGTATTACAAAAAGAAAATCTAGTTACATCATCTAAATTGTTCTAAGGTGATGTATTACAGCACCTTGGGCAGCTGAAATAAAGTAATCAAGTGGTTTTTTTGCTATGATCAAGTCTCTGCTGGTTTTGCCTTTTACCTGTTATTGTGACGCCTATGTCTGATTTTGAGCGACTTGACCCTTTACGCGATATCCCACATACCAAACGTGGTCACGAGCGCTGTATGGCGTTGTTGCTTAGTGCCAATCGTTTGTTTTTAGAAAAAGGTTATGATGCTGTGTCACTAGATGATATTGTCAATCATGCCGGTGGCTCCAAAGCCTCAATTTATAAATATTTCGGCAATAAAGAGGGCTTATTTACGGCAATTTGTGATTATCGACGTGAGCAATTTTTTAAAGATATCAGCCTACCGTTTACCCAAGCAGATCAAAATTTAAAGCATTATTTGATTGATACCTTAATTCGCTTCTATCAGCATATTATTCAACCAGAAAATGCCGCTTTTTTACGCTTAATTTTAGAACAAACGCAACGTAATAGTGATCTTGCAGTTTATATTCACGAACAAGGGCCCAAAGAGATTCAGCACAGCTTGGCACAAGCCTTACAAATTGCGCATGATCGGGGCTTAATTTTTTGCTCAAATCCAATTTTTTCGGCACAAATGTACTTTGGTATTTTAAGAAATTTAGAATGGCGCGTGTTACTTAATCTTCCTTTACCACATAAAGATGAAAGAATTGATCAAGAAACACTCAATTACATCAATTATTGTGTTGATGTGTTCTTAGGCGGTCATCAAAAGGTCTAGTTTTTTTGCAATTTCACCTGCATATAGTATATTAATCGATTCCCTATTTTTCGTTTAACCAACCAACAACTAATTGTTGTTTCCTTGGAAACTAAGCAATT
This sequence comes from uncultured Acinetobacter sp., assembly GCF_947624825.1. Lineage (GTDB taxonomy): Bacteria > Pseudomonadota > Gammaproteobacteria > Pseudomonadales > Moraxellaceae > Acinetobacter. The sequence continues at coordinate 31,896 of NZ_CANQLZ010000024.1, read as the reverse complement.
ATTGTGGAGTAACGCATGGCTCTACGTCACTTTTTAACTTTACGCGACTTGTCGACTTTAGAATTGAACCAAATTGTGCAACGCGGTATCGAACTTAAGCGTATGCAGCATAATAACCAAGTGTTCCAACCGTTTACCGGCAAAGTCATGGGCATGATTTTTGAAAAATCGAGCACACGTACCCGCGTTTCGTTTGAAGCAGGCATGAGCCAGTTTGGCGGCAGTGCGATTTTCTTGTCATCACGCGATACACAATTGGGTCGTGGTGAACCGATTGAAGATTCAGCGCGTGTCATTTCAAGCATGCTTGATATTGTCATGATTCGTACCTTTGGTCATGACATTGTAGAGCGCTTTGCATCTTACTCTAGCGTTCCTGTGATCAATGCCTTAACCGATGATCATCACCCTTGTCAGTTGCTTGCAGACATTCAAACCTATGTAGAACATCGTGGTTCAATTGAAGGTAAAACTGTGGCTTGGATTGGCGATGGCAACAATATGTGTAATTCATATATTGAAGCTGCACATATGTGGGGCTTTAAGCTAAAAATCGCGGCGCCAAAAGGTTATGAACCACAAGAAAAATTCTTAAACGAATTTGCCCATTGTGTAGAATTGGTCGGCTCAGCTGAAGATGCTGCGGTCAATGCAGATTTAATCGTGACTGACGTATGGGCCAGCATGGGGCAAGAAGAAGAACAAAAAATCCGTGAAAAAGCCTTTGCTGATTACCAAGTCAACGAACGTTTAATGGATCTTGCACATGCCGATTGCTTGTTTATGCATTGTTTGCCAGCACATCGTGGTGAAGAAATTTCTGAGAATATGCTCGATCACAAAAATGCAGTGGTATGGGATGAAGCAGAAAACCGTTTACATGCACAAAAAGCCTTGGTTGAGTTTTTACTCAATGAGAACTTAAAACAAGACTAAGCAAGACTTAAGTTGTGTATAAAAAAGCATCCAATTGGATGCTTTTTTTATTTTTTAAGGCATAATGCCATAAGCTCCTTGCTTTGGTGATGTCATGCATTTTTTTAAAAAAGCCCTTATTTTAAGCCTGAGTTTGTTCCTCACTTTACCTGCTCTGGCCACCGAATTTGATCAATATTTACAACAACAAGATATTCTTGATCAAAACTTTAAAATCAAAGATAGTACGCAGCTTAATGCACTTTTAAATGTTTTAAGTGCAGAAGATTCACGTACTTTGCCGTTACAGATTGACCAAAATACCATTATTGAACAATTAAAACTCAAAAGTGATATGACTGAGCTCAAAGGGCTGATTGTGACGCCTGATTTTGCCCAATTTGAACGTGATTTGGGGCGTAAAGAAGTACATGAATTTATTCAACGTAATTTAAGTCAAAACTGCGATATTTTCTTTGAACATGAATATCAACGCGTTAATCCCTATCGGGTGGTGTTAAATTTAAGTTCGCAACAACAGCAATATCGCGTTGAGCTACAACGTGCAGACTGTGCCCTTTAACGCACCAAGCCTTGGGGTTGTAACATAATCACCAAGGCACCTGTAATGACCACTAAGCCGCCTAAAACATCCCAACGGGTTAAGTTCACACCGTCCACGTACTTTAACCACATTAGGGCTGTCGCGATATAAATCCCGCCATAAGCGGCGTAGATACGCCCTGATGCTGCCGGATGTAGGGTCAATAACCAAACAAAGGCAATCAACGCCAGTGCCGTAGGTAACCATAGCCATTGCGATTTATTTTGATTTAAAATCAAATAAGGGAAATAGCAACCTAGAATTTCCATCACTGCTGTGACAAAAAACAGTCCTAATGTGCTTAATATTTTACCAATCTGAATATCCATAACATCTTCTATTTCTGTGCATAAAAAAACCCATGCGAACATGGGTTAATTCATTACATGATTCATTACGCTGGTTCTGCTGTTTGATCTTCAAACACTTCAAGTTTAAGACCAACGGCTTTGCCATTTTCTTTTTTCACTGATACTGCCACATTACCACCATGATCGGCCAGCTCACCAAACAAGATCATTTCAGCCAATGGCTTTTTCAAATGCTCTTGAATTAAGCGTTGCATTGGACGTGCACCCATTAAGCGATCATAGCCGTTTTCGACCATCCACTCACGTGCATCTTGATCAACGTCAAGCACCACGCGTTTGTCATCTAACTGCGCTTGCAACTCAGTTAAGAATTTATCTACCACACTTTCAATCACTGTGGTTGGTAGTGCTTGGAATTGAATGACGCTGTCTAAACGGTTACGGAATTCAGGCGAGAATGCTTTTTTCATGGCATCGGTATTGTCTTTGCTGTTATCTTGCTCTACAAAACCAATGCTAGTGCGTGAAATACTCTCGGCGCCCACGTTTGTAGTTAACACCAAGACCACATTACGAAAATCAGATTTACGACCATTATTGTCAGTCAGTGAACCATGATCCATAATTTGTAAGAGCAAGTTAAATACATCTGGATGCGCTTTTTCTATTTCATCTAACAACAAAACACAATGCGGATTTTTATGAATTGCGTCGGTGAGCAAACCACCTTGGTCAAAACCGACATAGCCCGGAGGTGCACCAATTAAACGCGATACCGCATGACGTTCCATATACTCAGACATATCAAAACGTACCAGCTCCACACCTAACAATTTTGCCAATTGCTTGGTGACTTCGGTTTTACCCACGCCGGTTGGGCCTGCAAAAACAAAGCTACCCACCGGTTTATCTGGTGATTTTAGCCCTGCACGAGACAATTTAATGGCAGATGCAAGTGCTTCAATGGCTTCATCTTGACCAAACACCACACGTTTTAAATCGCGCTCTAAATGACTGAGTACTGTTTTATCATCTTTAGATACTGTTTTAGGTGGAATACGGGCAATTTTAGAGATAATATCTTCGATATTTTCTACGCTAATTACCGTGTCGTCTTGTTCGGCTTTTAAACGACGCTGCGCACCAGCTTCATCAATCACATCAATGGCTTTGTCGGGTAAAAAGCGATCATTAATAAATTTTGATGACAATTCAACCGCTGCAATTAAAGCTGCATCGTCGTACTGCACATGATGAAAATCTTCAAACTTAGACTTTAAACCACGTAAAATATCAATGGTTTCGTTAATAGAAGGTTCATTCACATCAATTTTTTGGAAACGACGTGCGAGCGCATGGTCTTTTTCAAACACCTGACGATATTCTTGGAAAGTCGTTGAACCAATGCAACGTAAAGTACCATTAGACAATGCCGGCTTAATTAAATTTGAGGCATCCATGGTGCTGCCCATGCTTGAGCCTGCCCCAATAATCATGTGAATTTCATCAATAAATAAGACAGCATCTGGCTTTTTCTTTAAGGCGTTCAGCAATTGCTTTAAGCGTTTTTCAAAATCACCACGGTACTTAGTACCTGCCACCAAAGCACCAATATCAAGGCTATAAATTTCAGCAGTGGCCAATGGTTTTGGTGCTTTACCATTGACGATGAGCCATGCTAAACCTTCAGCAATTGAGGTTTTGCCTACACCTGGATCACCCACCAACAATGGGTTGTTTTTACGACGACGACATAAAATTTGCGCGGCACGCTCAATTTCTTTTTCACGACCAATTAAAGGATCAGTTTTGCCCTTTTGTGCCTCAATATTTAAGTTGGTGGCATATAAATCAAGTGGACCTGCGTTGGCAGCAGTGCTGCTGTCACTTTCAACTTCTTCTGTTTCCTCTTCAGGTTGTGCTTCTTCTTTACGCGCACCATGTGAGAGGTATTGAGTTAAAGTTAAGCGGTTAATTTGATGACGTTTGAGTAAATACACTGCAAAAGCATCACGCTCTGAATACATCGCCACTAAAATATCCGCGCCTTCTACAGTACGGTCACCACCACTTGACTGCACGTGAAAAATAGCACGTTGTAAAATGCGGTCAAAGCTTTCTGTTGGATGTGGCGCTTGCTCGGCATGTTCACCCAATTTTGGCGTATGCTGCTCGATATATTCTTCTAATTCTTTACGGAGCACAATAATGTCGGCACCGCAGGCTTTTAACGCAGTAACTGCAGAATCGTTATCCAGTAAGGCCAATAATAAATGTTCAACCGTTAGAAACTCGTGGCGTTTTTGACGAGCCATGCTAACAGCTAAGCGTAGTGATACTTCTAATTGACGACTGAGCATGCAACCCCCTTAACTTTTTGGCTCAATTTGACACAATAATGGGTGTCCTTGAGCTCTAGCATAATTATTGACTTGGTTGGCTTTGGTTTCTGCAATGTCTCGCGGATAGACCCCAGCTACACCTTTTCCTTCATAATGTACTGTTAGCATTACTTGTGTTGCTTGGTCAAGGTTCATTGCAAAGTATTGTTGTAAAATTTCGATTACAAAGTCCATCGGAGTGTAATCATCGTTTAATAATAACACCATGTATAAAGGCGGTCGTTTTAGCTCAGGCGGTGCAGTTTGTATTGCAAGATCACCGTCGTGTTCATCTTGTTGCGGGCCATCACCTAAGCGTGGCACAAGATGCCCATCAATGAGACCTGATTTATCAAAGGTGGCTTGGATGTCATGGACGCATAAACGACGCTGATTAGTTGGCATAAGACTCATATTCACAGTTATTGGGCATTGGCTTCAACTTGAGGGATCTCTGAGACAAACGCAGAGGGAGATTCAATCGCTTGACCACGTGACCAACCAAAACGCTTGGTGACTGGGGTCGAACCGGTCAAACGAACTTCAATAAATTGTGGGCTAAAGCCTTTTGGCATCGTCCAACGTCCGGTTAAGCGCTCGAAATGCTCAAAACCAAATTGGTTGGCTTCTAAAGGCACACTGAGCACTTCTGTCCCTTGAATTAAACGCAACTCCACACTACCCACGGCACGGCGGTTATTGGGACTGACCTGAACCAAATCAATCTGATATTCATACACGTTTTCAGGGAGTGATTTAATGCCTAAATTTTGAATGGTTAAGCTTAATCCACCGCGCTGTTTAAGTACATCACGGTAAATAGCATTCATGCCATCTGCTTGTTGCTGATTGGCTTTGGCTTGATTTACAGCAGCATATAAATCATTGGAATTGGTGACGGCTACATCACGTTCTTGAATCGCTGCATTTAAACTTTTGTTTAAAGATTCCAAACTGGCTTTTTGTTTTTGTACCACATCAACCAATTGTTCAGCGTCGGCATCATAGCCTGTCACCGTTAAGCCTTGGCGATGTCCCACAGAATAGGCTAAAAAACCACTGCCAAGCATTAAAATGGCTGCACCTATCACCAATGGAAGATTGCCTTGCAACATCGGTTTTGGTGTTGTTGTATTTGAGTCGGTGTCTTGCATGCGAATCTCTTGGGTCAATTAAAGCCAAACACACCCATTTAACGGGAATTTTAGATGGGTGTGAAGCGCTAAAACGTGTTTTATGGTAATAAACCAATGCCTGTTAAGCCAGCATTTTCAGTCAAATCAAACATTAAGTTCATGTTTTGTACTGCCTGACCTGCAGCGCCTTTCACCAAATTATCTTGCGCCACCAAAATAATCAGTTTTTGCGGTTGTGGACGGTACAACGCAATGCGTAATTGATTAGCACCACGCACTGAACGTGTTTCAGGTGAGCTACCTGCTGGCATAACGTCTACAAATTCTTCATCGGCATAAAACGCCTCATATAAGCTTTGTAAATCTGTCGCTTGACCTTGTTCAGTTAAATCGACGTAAATGGTGCTTAACATGCCACGAATCATCGGCACTAAATGCGGCACAAACACAATGTGATCAAATACACCACGTTGACCTGAGATCTGTTCTAAGGCGTCTACAATTTCAGGATGATGACGATGACCCGATACGCCATAGGCTTTAAAGTTATCGGCATTTTCTGAATAGATCATCCCAAGGCTGGCTTTACGCCCTGCCCCTGATACGCCAGATTTAGCATCAATAATGATAGTTTCAGGTTTAACCAAGTCTTGGGCCTTTAAAACCGGTGCTAACCCCAATTGTACTGTGGTTGGATAGCAACCCGGATTACCAATCACATTAGCGTGCTTGATTTGTTCACGGTTCAGCTCTGACAAACCATATACTGAATCTTTTAAGATCTCAGGACAGGCGTGTTCTAAACCATACCATTTTTCAAACTGCGCAAGATTTTGCAAACGAAAATCTGCAGCCAAGTCAATCACTTTGGTATTGGCAGCCACGAGTTCTGCGGCATGTTTCATCGCAACACCATGTGGGGTTGCAAAGAACACCACATCACATTGTTTTAACTGTTCAATATTTAAATCTGAATAACAAAGATCGGTGTGGCCACGTAAGCTTGGGAACATGTCATCCACACGGCGACCGGCTTCGGTACGTGAGGTTAACAGTGTGACTTGCACATCCGGATGACGTAACAAAAGACGTAACAATTCAACGCCTGTATATCCTGTACCACCTACAATTCCGACAGTAATCACGTGCACAACCTCAATTTATCTCGTTGGTTTTCATCAAGACTTAGTATGACAGGAACTTGATTTTTTCAAAACCATTTCAGCAGGCTTTGTCTTGATTTCAGCCAATAAATTACCATGTCATATTAAAGCTATAATAAAAGCACCACTTTTAAGCCTAATCCTTGACGATGATTCTATCCAAAAGCATAAGGCTGCTGCCGTTTTAATTGAGATTGATGCTGAGCATACAACGGATCAAACTGCTCAAGCAGTTGCCAAAATAGTGTGCCATGATGCATATAACGGGTATGGCACAGTTCATGAATACAGACGTAGCGTACCAATCTAGCGTCACAAAATACCAAAGCACTACTCAGCATAATATTTTGCACAGATGAACAACTGCCCCAGCGGGTTTTAGCTTGACGAATGGTACAGCTTTGATAATTCAAACCAATCTCTTGACTGATACTGTGTAAAAATTGTGGTAAATATTGCTTGGCATAGGCAAAGCTAAAGGCTTTGAGCGCTGCCTGTGGCTGGGCTTGGTCTACATATAGCTGTTGGTCTTTAAAAATAAAAAGTTTGGCTTGTACTTGATAAACAATAAGAATGGCTTGAGATTGATTAAAAAGGCGAATGCAGTTGGGTAATTGAGTTTGAAGATGTTGTTGTTTTTGCCATGCTTGTTGCAACCATGTCTGTGACGATGCAATAAAGGCTTGAATGTTTTGCTCGCTGCATGCCATAGGCACAGTTAAACAAATTTGATGGGGATGAACCCGCAAGGTTAAACGCTTGGCCCGTGCAGAGCGGCGAATCTGAATATCAGGCAGCATGCTTAAGCGATCTTAAAGGGGCTTTCCCCTGATCAACAAGGGAAAGCTTGATCTATTAAACCGCGGTACGTTCTTCGATACCGTTGTCAGTTGCCACCACTGCAATATTAGCTTTATTTAGCGCGAAAATACCATTACACACCACACCTGGAATGTCATTAATGGTTTTTTCAAGCTCTAAGGCATTTACGATATTGAAGTTATATACATCTAAAATGACGTTGCCATTATCTGTCACAACACCTTCACGGTACACAGGGTCGCCGCCTAAAGCTACAATTTTACGTGCCACAGCCGAGCGTGCCATTGGAATCACTTCAATTGGTAAAGCAAACTCTACACCCAATTGATTGACCCATTTTGAGTCATCCACGATACAGACAAACTTTTTCGCAATTGATGCCACAATTTTTTCACGTGTTAATGCTGCACCACCGCCTTTGATCATATGTAGGTTTTGATCAATTTCATCGGCCCCATCGACATAAGCATCTAAATGACCGACTGAGTTCATATCTACAACGTCGATGCCTAATTTACGTAAGCGTTCAGCGGTTGCTTCTGAGCTTGATACTGCAGCTTCAAGTTCTAATTGAGGCAATAACTCAATTAAGAAATTGACTGTACTGCCTGTGCCTACGCCTAAAATACCGCCTTTGGGTAAATGTTTTAGCGCAGCTTGTGCAGCAGCTTTTTTCTTTTCATCTTGGGTGGTATACAGGCTCATGGCTTTACTCGACTATTTTTTGACCTTTGTTGCTGATTTTTCAGCGCAAATGGACAGGGGTTTGTTACAATAAGCCCCTATTTTAAACTGTTAGATGGAAGATTAACATGCTGTCTCGTTTGGTTCGACAAATTTTACAGGCAACCGTTTACGACGTTGCAATCGAAACCCCACTCGAAGCAGCGCCTCGAATTAGTGAGAAGCTCAATAATAACATTCGCTTTAAACGTGAAGATTTACAACCGGTCTTTTCATTTAAACTGCGTGGAGCTTATAACCGCATTAGTCAATTGTCTAAACAACAGCTTGAACGTGGTGTGATTACTGCATCCGCTGGTAACCATGCGCAAGGTGTGGCGTTATCAGGTCAAAAATTGGGTATTCGTGCCATTATTGTCATGCCAAAAACTACACCCGACATTAAAGTTCAGGCGGTTAAACGCTTAGGTGGCGATGTGGTGTTACACGGCGACTCATTTGATGTGGCCAATAAATACGCCATTGCCCGTGCTCAAGACGAGGGTATGACTTTTATCCCGCCGTATGACGATGAATTAGTGATGGCGGGTCAAGGCACAATTGCCAATGAAATTTTACGTCAATGGCGTGATGTGGAATATGTGTTTGTGGCCGTGGGCGGTGGCGGTTTAATTGCAGGTGTGGCTGCGTATTTAGGTGATGTTGCACCGCATGTTAAAATCGTTCCGGTCGAATACGAAGAATCAGCATGTTTAAAAGCAGCGTTTGAAGCCAATGAGCGTGTTATCTTGCCACAAGTCGGTTTATTTGCCGATGGTACAGCAGTGGCACAAATTGGCGAAAAACCTTTTGAAGTGCTGCAATTACAAAAATCAGATGCTTCAGGTCCAATTGTAGAACGTGATGTGGTGTTGGTAAATACCGACGAGATCTGTGCTGCCATTAAAGATACTTATGATGAGTGCCGTAGTATTGTTGAACCCTCTGGTGCCATGGCCTTAGCTGGGATTAAAAAGTATGTAGAGCAACATAACTTACACGGCAAAAACATGGTGTCTATTGTCTGTGGCGCCAACATGAACTTTGACCGCTTACGCTATATTGCCGAACGTACCGAATTGGGTGAGCGCCGTGAAGCCATTTTTGCTGTGACCATTCCTGAAGAAAAAGGCGCATTCTTAAACTTCTGCCGTGCCTTGCAAGGTCGTAACATTACCGAGTTTAACTACCGTGCCAGTGGTGCTTCTGCTGCACAAGTCTTTGTCGGAATTAGCTTAAAAGGTGGTGAAAAAGAACGTCATGACATTTATGATGCGTTAAAGCTTAATTATGATGTTGATGATTTATCTGATGATGAAGTGGCGAAATTGCATATTCGTTACTTAATTGGCGGTCATGCCGATTTAGCCAATGAACGTTTATTTAGAGTGGAATTCCCAGAACGTCCGGGCGCTTTATTAACCTTCTTAGAACGTTTAGGTCCAACGCATAATATTACTTTATTCCACTACCGTAACCACGGCGCAGCTGAAGGACGTGTTTTGGTGGGCTTAGAAGCCAGTGATGCGCAGCAAAATCCAGATGGTTTGCTTGAAACTTTACAAAGCATTAGCTATCCGTATGATGAAGTGACCAATAACTTAGGCTATCAGCGCTTCTTAAAATAATACTTAAAAAAAACCGTCTGCTTGCAGACGGTTTTTTAGTTAAAACCAATTGAGTAAAGAAATTCCTAAGCCGGCATAGGTGGCGCGATGGTTATAATCAATTAAGCTTTCACCATAGCCATCAAACATTTGGAAATGTCCACGCAATTTACCAGTAATTGGGAATGCCCAATCAAATTGCACCGCCCCATGCGCATCACTCCCACCTTGTAGGCTATGACGCAGCATTAAAGAAAAATCATGCTCATTCCAACGATAAAATGCCGTTAAATCACCACGTCCAATATAGTCATCAATATCTGCATTGTTGTCATCGCGACTATCTTCAGCAATGCGATACCAAGGACGTAACATTAAAGCAAAGTTGTCGCTTTCTAAACCCACATTGAGCATCACGCGATTCCAACTGCGCGACAATGGATCAGAACGACCATTTGATTGATGATTAAAGGTTAAACCCAATAAGCGTCCGCTTAAACCCAAAATCTCATAATTGGTACGGAAAATTAAACTCGCTTCTGGCTCGTAGTTGGTTTCACGAAAAGGACGTGACTCATCTTCGTTATACACTTGCCAACGCGACGATTGGGTATAGCCCAACCATACATCACCGTTATCCCCTAAGATATTCTCCATTGCCTTGGTTTTAAAAGACAGTTGGAATTTAGCTTCAGTAGATTTAAGCTTTTGCTCTTCACCCACTTGAACACTGTTGTCTGGGTTAGGACTGGTTGGGCGCTCATTTTTATCAGTGGTGCTAAACACGGGTAGTAAATACACGGGCTGATATTCACGTAAATTCCAAGTGCCAAGTTTAGTGTCGCTTGAAAGTTCCCAACGCTGATCTAAAAAAGAACGTGTGGGATGAATCGGCGCTGCTGCTGTAGGAATCACCGTATCGAGAATTTTTTCAGTTAAACTCACAGCCGCAATGTCTTGCGATTCAAGATCAGCTTGTTCTGTTGGTGTCACCTTAAAAATTTGATCGTAACAGGTTAATCGCTCAGCATTAGAGGTTAAGCCCGTACATGCCGCAGGGCTAGCCGGTTGTAGCGTATTGAGGACTTGGTCATTGGCTACAGCACCCAAGCTTAGCATCAAGATGCCAAGCCCGAGTGGAGCACGCTTAAAAGCGTTATACCCCATAAATTTTCCCTTTGTTGTTTTAATTCACTTGGTAAATTTTAAAGCCCAATTCGTTTAATTGCTCACGTTTTGCCATCGGCGCAACCACGGCGCGATCTGGGCGTTGATTGACTAAATACTGCTTGGCCACACGTTGTAGGTCATCTAAAGTTACTTTCAGCAATCGCTCACGTAACTGACGACGCAATGCAGGACGACGACCATGTAACAAGGCATAACATGCCGTAATCGCCTCACCTGCTGGAGAACCCGGTTTATCCATACTGGCAATTAAACCTAAAATTGCTTCTTCAATTTGATGCGGTTGCTGTTCGGCATTTAATAACCAATCAATTGAGGCATTAAAATCAGCAAATGTTTCTGCTAAACGTGGATCACGGTAGCTATAGAAACGGAACGAACAAGCATTGCCATCATAACTTGCGCCACCGCCATAAGCACCGCCTTTTTCACGAATTGCACTGTGTAAGAAACCATTACGTAAATATGCCGCCAACACCATCAGTGCTGCAGCATCAGGATGTGAAACCGGCACAACAGGATAAGCAGCTGCACAGAACTGTACATTGGCTTGCACCAACCACGCTTGATCGTCATTACTCTCTTCAGTAGTGTTTTGCTGTTTTAACGCAATTGGGCTACGGTCAATGACCACTTTATCCCAAACCTGCTGAATCTCTTCAACCAAATGGTCGGATTGCTGCTCTTCACACACCAATAAAAATTGTTTTGGTGCTTGTAATAAAGTGCGATGAATGGCTTTAAGCTCATCAATCAAATTGTTGTAGCGAGTTTCATCATTTAAGCTGGCAACTAAATCAGTTAACCAATTTAATGCACCTAAACCTGTATTCTGGTAATCACGTTGCGCCAAAGCACTATGCTGACGTCCTGCAATTTGCATGGCATAACTGTGACCGGCATCTGATACACGCGCCTGCCAACGGGTTTTACGCTGTTGCAGTAACTCAATAATACGGTCTTTTTCATCAAAGCGTAGTTGTTCAAACGCCAATTTTAATAAGCCAATCGCACTTAAATTATTCACCAAAGATTTGGTGGTCAGCGTCAACCATGCGCTGATTTTACCGGCATCGTCGGCTTTAGAACGTAAAGAAGCACCCATACCTAAACCACCACTCACTGCAGTTTGCAGTTGTTGCAGTTCAAGATAGTCGTATTCACCTGCGCCTACTTCACCCATTAAAATAGACAACAAGTTAAAGTACGGTGACTGCACCACAGCATCAGGAATCTGTACCAACACTTGTTGGTAATAAATACCGTTGGTGCCTGCATGATAAAGATTTAACGGTGTATCTAAACCATTGCTGATAATTTCACGCAATTGACCTTGGACAATATGTAAATCTGCCGGTACATCGGCTAAACCAACTTTTGGTAATAAATTTAAATCATCTGGAGTATCTTGACGTAGGTTTAAAGCGTCAGTTTGCGCAATAATCTGTGCTTTTTCTGCTTCAGTTAAACTGGCAGCAATGGCAGCTAAACGCGCTTTTTCTGCATCTTGTAAGTCTTTAGACTTATGCGCATCTGGTACCAAGGTCATTTGTACACGATGCGGATTATCAATCAAATAGGTATTAATCAGGTTTGGTAACCACATTGGGTCTTTAAGTTCTTCTTTCACCGCAGCAATGGCACTGTCTACATCCCACACCACCACAGGGTCGCTATGGTGAATCGCACTGCTTAAACCATTTAAAATCAAACTTAAACCATACGGCATACCATCGCCATTGATTTCACGTTGGTGTAATTCAATTTGATGTAAAATCGCATCCACAACATCTTGATTGACCGGTTGTGCTGCGACATCTTTTAACACCTGCAACACGCCTTGCTTGAAACTTTCTGCATGTTCAGGGTTTGAACCTTGAATACCGCAATAGAAGGTCATTTCAAAGTTAGAATCATCCACGCCCATTAACGGACCTGTTGATTGTGCATAGCCACAGGTTTCTAAATAATGACGCAGTGGTGATGCTGAATCTTCTAATAAAATCCCTTCAACCAAACGCATACCTAAGCGCAACTTTACATCGCTTGCTTGTGGCAATAACCATGACATGACATGGTAGGTCTTGTCGGTTAAATCTTCTGAATCAAGAGTATAGCTTTCAGTCACTTCAATTGGTGCTGTTAAGCGAGTTTCAGGGGTTGAATGCAGCGTTTCGCCTTTGTCAAATTTCGCCAAAGCTAAAGTTTCAAATTGCGCTTGTAAATCATAAGCCGATTGATTACCAAAAGTCATAAACACCGCATTACTTGGGTGATAATGCGATTGGTAAAACGCCAATAATTCGTCGTACGTTAAATCTGGAATATCTTTAGGATCACCGCCTGAATTGTAGTGATAGGTGGTCTGCGGGAACAAATGCTGTGCCAATTGGTGGTAAAGCTGATCGGTTGGCGAACTCATCGCACCTTTCATTTCATTAAATACCACACCCTTATAGACCGGCTCACCATTTTCAAGCTCAATGCGAATGCCTTCTTGGGCAAAATCCAAAGGATTTAAGTTGGCTGCAAAGGCTGCATCCAAATACACTTCAAGTAAATTTTGAAAGTCTTTTTTATTTTGCGTCGCAAATGGATAAGCTGTCCAATCTGCTGCGGTAAAGGCATTCATAAAGGTATTTAAAGAGCGGCGAATCATTAAGAAAAACGGGTCACGTACCGGAAATTTCTCTGAACCACACAACGCCGTGTGCTCTAAAATATGTGCCGCGCCTTTAGAATCCATCGGTTGGGTACGAAATGCAACCAAAAATACATTTTCGTCATGGTCGGTGGCAAGATGATAATGCACCGCACCGGTGACGATATGTTGATATTCAGCCACAAAAATATCTAAGGCTTCAACATGGTGTTGACGTACCAACTGAAACGCAGGATGTACAGTAGGGGTTTGAGTTTCAGTGACATCTACAGTCATGTGATCTCCAAAAAAATATATAAAAAATGGTCTTCATTATAGCGACACTTCAGCGCAAAAATCACAGCTCAAACAGCGCAATTCCAGCAAGATTAACCAAGATTAGCTGAATATTTGTTCACAATCTGTAATTACTCGGTGTTTAAGCTTGGCTTGAATTTTCTCAAGCACGCTATATCCTGCTTGGACAATCATGTAAAATACGGTTTTTCTTATTAAATGTGAATGTAAAGACATGGCAACTGTTGATCTTTTTGCAATTGGCAATGCATTAATTGACCAAGAATTTAAAGTTTCTGATGCGTTTTTAGTCGAACACAACTTGCAAAAAGGCACGATGCAATTGACTGATAGCGACACACAAGCCGCTTTATATCGCAAATTGCAAGCGAGCCAAACTTACAAAGGTCAAGCAGCAGGCGGTTCGGCAGCCAATACCACGGTTGCCTTTGCAGCATTAGGTGGTTCAGCATTTTATGGCTGCCGCGTGGGTAATGATGATTTAGGTCGCATTTACTTAGATGGTTTAAGCGAGGCTGGCATTCAAACCACACAAAAATCAGTCAGCGATGGAGTCACAGGGACCTGTATGGTGTTGGTCAGCCCTGATTCTGAGCGTACCATGCACACTTATTTAGGCATTACGGCTGAATTATCTGCACAGCAAATTGATTTTACCGCGCTTGAGACAGCACAATGGTTGTATATTGAAGGTTATCTATCGACCAGTGATACCGCACGTGTTGCAGTTCAACAAGCCCGCGCGATTGCCAAAGCCAATGGCGTTAAAATTGCGTTAACCTTATCTGATCCTGCCATGGTGCAATATGCACGCCAAGGTTTAGAGGAGTTACTGGATGACGGCGTAGACCTTTTGTTCTGTAACGAACAAGAAGCCTTAATGTATACCCATACCGACAACCTTGGGGCCGCACTTGCAGCTTTACGTTTAAAAAGCCACATGGTGGTGATCACTTTAAGTGAAAAAGGCGCCTTAATTGCGACCCAAGATGAGCAATTTAATGTTGCAGGTCGTCAAGTAGCTGCAGTAGATGCCAATGGCGCAGGTGATGCCTTTGCTGGCGCCTTTCTTTATGCCTTAAATGCCAATTTAGGTTTACAAACTGCAGCAGAATTGGCTATTTTAGTTTCAAGCCAAGTGGTATCACAATTTGGACCACGTTTAGCTTTAGCAGATTACGCTCAACTTCTTCACACACTGCAACAGGACCCTGCCTAATGCAAAAGATTTGCATGACCGAAGATATTCCAGAACGCGAAGCGCGTGCTTTTGATTTAGACAACGGCGATAAAATTTTTATCACACAACGTGATGGCAGTTTTTTTGCGTATCAAAATCTATGCCCGCATTTACAAGTAGAACTTGAATTTTTAGAAAACCAATTTTTAGACCGTGAGCAAGAATATATTGAATGTTCTACCCACGGCGCATTGTTTTTAGTAGAAAGTGGTGAATGCGTGTCAGGTCCTTGCCAAGGCCAGGCCCTAGAAAAAGTCGCGATTAGCGTACATTCTGATGGCGGGATTTATCTTGCGCTAGACGCTTAAGGTGATGAGCATGCTTGAGCTATTATCAAACTTAGACTTAATGCCTTTTCACTTAAGTTTAGTGATGCTATTTAGCTTAAGCATGCTTGAATTGATGGGCTATTATGTTAAAGCCCCGCCAAGTGTGTGGCTACAACGCTGTGTTCCTCAGCAGTTACGCCATGCGCCCTTATTAGATGTCAAATTTTCTAAACTGCTGATTGTGGTTTTTTTACTGATGAATTTTAGCTGTGCCGGCTATGCGTTACAGTTTGCCATTTATTCTCAGCAAAATAGTTTTGCCGCTTTTTATTATGTAGTATTCCCTGCGCTAATTTTGGCCATATTTTTTACCGCCTTTATGATTCATTGTTTGGATCAAGTCCTGCCCCCACAACCACATTTGTTAGAACCGGATTTACTGGGTCGCTTAGCTACCTTAAGTGAAAAATCACGTCCGAGTTTCCCCGCGCAAGCACGCGTTCGTGATCAAGGAGGGCGCTTACATATAGTCGAGGTAGAACCTGAATTTGGCGAATTAGAACAAGAAAGCCAAGTGATTTTAATCCGTATGAAACGTGGTCACTATGTGGCTAAAAAAATTGCCTCTTCTAAACCCTTACCCACCGTTAACAAACCACAAAATTTGTCTTAATTTTAGCCAAACATACTATTAAATCCTACTTTTCACATGAATTTTAATTAGACTACAGCTTTCAGTTATAGAGCATAAAGATGTTTGGTCAATTATTAAAAAGTGTCACTAATCTAGGTGTAGATGCCTTATGGCAACAACACGGTCAACAGATTCAAAGCTTGGTGGTACAGCAACTTGTCAAAGTGGCTGAAGATAAACTCAATCAAGAACATGAATTAAGAGCTTTAGTGAGCCAAGCTTATGCGGTATTGCCACAAAACATCACCGCGTTATTACCAAGTGATGTGATTGTGAGCAAGATTTTAGAAAACAAAGAGGTGATTTTAAGCCAGGTACAAAAATTACGTACTCAGGCTTAAATAAAAAAATCCAGATACTTGATCTGGATTTTTTTAATTCAACAGCTTAGATCGGTTCGAAAGGTGCCACAACATCGGCATTTTGCGCACGATGACGCATAAAGTGATCCATCAGCACAATTGCAAGCATCGCTTCTGCAATTGGGGTGGCACGTACACCCACGCATGGATCGTGACGACCTTTGGTCAACACATCTGTATCTTCACGATCAAGATTAATGGTTTTGCCCGGTGTGGTAATTGAGGCTGTTGGTTTTAAGGCAATCGCGACACGAATGTCTTGACCACTTGAAATACCACCCAAAATACCACCCGCATGATTGGCTAAAAAGCCATCACTGGTCAGCTCATCACGGGTTTCATGCCCAAATTGCTCTGCCACGCCAAAACCGTCGCCAATCTCAACGCCTTTCACTGCATTAATTGACATCATCGCATGTGCAATATCAGCATCTAAACGATCAAAGACTGGCTCACCCCAACCTACAGGGACATTTTGCGCAATAATTTCAAGTTTCGCACCACAACTCGTGCCTTGCTCACGTAAACTTGTCACCAAAGCTTCAAAACGTGGCACAGCATCCACATCACCACAGAAAAATGGATTATTGGGTACTTCGTTCCAGTCCAATGTGTTGGCTTTTTCCGTGCCAATTTGCGTGACATGACCACGAATTGAAATACCAAACTTTTCGCTTAAATATTTCTTTGCAATCGCACCGGCAGCAACACGCATTGCGGTTTCACGCGCACTTGAACGACCGCCACCACGATAATCACGGAAACCGTATTTATGCGTATAAGTATAGTCGGCATGATTAGGACGGAAAGTTTGCGCAATATTGCCGTAATCTTTTGATTTTTGGTCGGTATTACGGATCAATAAACCAATCGATGTACCTGTGGTTTTGCCTTCAAATACACCTGAGATAATTTCAACTTCATCGGGTTCTTTACGTTGGGTGGCAAACTTAGAGGTGCCCGGCTTACGACGGTCTAAATCTTGCTGTAAGTCAGCAGCAGACAATTCAATCCCCGGTGGCACGCCATCGACAATCGCCATCAGACCTACACCATGCGATTCACCGCAAGTCGTTACACGGAACAGTTGTCCAATACTATTACCTGCCATGTTCAACGACTCCTTTATGCTTGAACAGATTGAATAAATAGATCACGGTATTCACGGCATTGCGCAGCGGTGAGTGCAAAAATCCCTGTGCCACCTTTTTGAAATTGTAACCAATGGAAATCAACGGTATTGAAGTTTTGGCGCATAGCCCATTCTGAGTTGCCCACTTCAATCACAATTAAACCATCTTCAGTTAAGTAATCTGCTGCTTGCGCTAACATTTTACGCACCAAATCTAAACCGTCTTGACCTGCAGCCAAGGCCATTTCTGGCTCATGGTGAAACTCATCGGGTAAATCCGCCATGTCTTCTGCATCTACATACGGCGGGTTAGACACGATCAAATCATATTGATTTTCAGCAGGAATCTTGGCAAATAAATCCGATTCCATCAATGCAATTTGATATTGCTTGTTGTGGTGTTCTGCGTTGATTGACGCCACTTCAAGTGCATCTTTTGACAAATCTGTCGCATCAACTTCTGAATCAGGGAATGCATACGCCAAAGCGATCGCGATACAACCTGAACCTGTACACATATCTAAAATACGTTGTGGTGTTTTTGGTTGCGGGTTGCTTGGCAAGTTATTCAGCGCTTCGCCCATTTGACCGTTTTCGCCTAAGCAATACGGTGCAAAACGGTTTTCAATTAATTCTGCAATTGGCGAGCGTGGAATTAAAACACGCTCATCAACGTAAAATGGCTTACCAAAGAAATAAGATAAGTTGAGCAAATAAGAGGTTGGCACACGTTCGTTAATACGGCGCTCGAGTAAACTTAAAAATTCAGCTTTTTCACTGGCAAGTAATTTGGCATCTAAAATTTCTGCATCGGCTTTCCAATCTAATGAAAGCGTTTGTAATACCAAAGCTGAACTTTCAGCAAAATAATCTTCTGTACCTTGACCTAAATGCGCATCGTATTGACGTAATGCTGTGACACCAAAACGAATAAAATCACGAATAGTGACAAGTGTTTCAGCGGCTTCCTGCAAATGTTCAGGGCTAATTGTCGGTCGATCCACTTAAGGTTTCTCCAAGGTTAATTTTTTAAAACGCTCTATGATACCTTGTTTTAGTGGCTTTTTCGCCCACATCACAAGAAAAAATATCTTCAAAAAATAGCGCTTTGTTCAGCTCGGTTTGGCTCATGTTTTTTGTGGTTCAAGGCATAGCTTTAAAATTGATAATCTTGGATCAAAAGTTTAAATATTAAAAATTCAAAGCCTTAATGGGCTATAGCATTTTGTATGCTGTGCTTATGCACAGATGCCAAAGCAAAGGCTTGAAAAGCCATTTATGTTGAAGATTCACCCCATCACTGATCTGGCACAATGAAACATCCAATTTTAACCACGAGCTTATTGAGCAGTATTTTATTCAGCGCATGTGCACCTTCCCCTCAATCTAGCCCCGAAACTCAAAACACTGAGCTTAAAAAGTTGGTAATCGGCTATCAAAAATCATCTTTAAGCGCCATTACTTTAAAATCAGAACCAGGTTTGCTTCAACAGCATTTTCCAAACACCCATATTGAATGGAAAGAATTTCCTGCTGGTCCACAATTATTAGAAGCGCTGTCGGTGGGTGCAGTGGATGTAGGCTCGGTGGGCAATACCCCACCCTTATTTGCACAATCTGGGCAAAAAAATTTAGCGTATGTGGCTTATGAAAAATATCACCCACAAGCTTTGGGTCTATTGGTGCATCAAGACAGTAACATTGATCATTTAACTGCACTTAAAGGCAAACGTATTGCCCTACAGCGCGGCTCAAATGCGCATGATTTGTTAGATAAAATCTTACAAAAAGCACATTTAACTTGGCAAGATATTCAACCCATTTGGCTCAGTCCTGCTGATGCCCGTGCCGCGTTTGAGCAAAAAACGGTAGATGCATGGTTAATTTGGGAGCCATTTCAATCGGTGGCTTTGCAGGGCAAAAATGCGCGCTTACTCAGTGATGCTACACCGTTTGCACCAAGTTATTCTTTTTCAATTGGCAATCCTGAGTTTTTAAAGCAGCATCCAAAGGCAGTAACGCAATATATTGCTGCTGCCAATGCTGCCGCTCATTGGGTCACTCAACATCCTCAACAAGCTGTACAACTGTATAGCCAAGCAATTGGTATTACACCTGAACTTGCCGAAGTGGTACTTAAAAAACGCTATCAGCCCACCTTATTACATCCAATGACGCCAGATGTGATTCAAACCCAACAACAGATTGCTGATCGTTTTAGTGCAGAAAAACTGATTCCCAAACCTATTAAAGTTGCTGAATTTGTCTATTTGCCTCGCCCTTGATCTTAAAAAAACAGCAGCCCATGGGCTGCTTCACTTTAGCGCACATTCAACCCATGTTTATTGGGCAAGAGTTGGATTTTCATATTTTGATAAAATTTAAGTCGTGAATCTTGTGGATCACTACGTACTTTGGCAAAAAAATGATCATCGGCAAATAATTGTACATAAGTTTTATAACCCAATTCTAAAGTTTGGGCTTTATGACCTTGTTGTTCAAATTGTGCAACCAAATGATTAATCTTTTTAACATCTACATCTAACATGCTCTTCTCCTCATTAAGATGATGTTTTAGTTGTAGAGACTCTTGTTGACAAAGCGATGACAATCACTTGATTTTATGGAGCAATCCCCCATATCAAGCCGCATCTTTATTTAAATCTACCTGTATGAGCTATAAACATAACAATTTAATGGCGATGCGTGAGCAGTATTGGCAAGATCAATCTGCGCAAGTGCTTACTGAAAAAACTGCTTTACAGCAATTATTAAGCACGCTTGAGGTCATGCCACAGCCGAGCCTTGAAGATGCCAAATATGTGTTTTTTCATTTACCGAGCCATATTATTATTCAAGGCTATGCCTTAGGCTTTTGTCATGCACAGGTGCAAAGCTTGATCATTGCCTTTATCCAAGCCCATAAAACCCAATTGCGTGTTAAACAAGGCTTGAAAATTCGCTTTCGTAGTTAAGCTTGTTTTAAGTTGTGTCAGTTAAATGTTGCCTTGTTTCATTTGAACTTTTTTAATACGTTCAGACAGGTTAATATCCTTTATAATCAATTTTTTCTGCGAATAATTGCTTCTTCAAGGAATCTACATGTCAGATCAGCACGATAAGCTTAAACAACTTAAAACCTCCTCTATGGATCGACGCTTATCGATCGCCAAAGCCTCGCTCTTGGCGGGAACACGTTGGGCAGCGTCAAGTGCAAGCTCAATGTTTGCCAGTGAAGCAGAAAAAGAAAAAAAACGTAAGCAAGCCATGAAAGAACAAGCCGAGTATTTGGTGGCAGAGATTGGTAAGCTCAAAGGCTCAATCGTGAAAATTGGGCAAATGATGGCGCTGTATGGCGAGCATTTTTTACCTGAAGAAATTACCCAAGCCTTAAACACTTTAAACAATCAAACGGTGGCTTTAGATTGGCCGGCGATTAAAACTCAACTGCGCAGTCAATTGGGCAGTCAATTAGATGATCTCACCATTGACCGTGAACCGCTAGGCACAGCCTCACTTGCTCAAGTGCACCGTGCAGTACGTAAATCAGACGGTTTAGAGTTGGTGCTCAAAGTACAATATCCGGGTGTGGCCGATGCCATTGACTCAGATATGAGCTTGTTTAAAAACATGCTTAAACTCACCCGTATGGTGCCACAAACCCGTGAATTTGATCAGTGGTTTGACGAAGTGCGTGACATGATGCACCGCGAAGTCAACTATGACATAGAAGCCGCCACCACGTGCCGTTTTGCTGCACGTTTGCAAGATGATCCACGTTATATTGTACCCACAATCATTGATCAATATTGCACCAACCGCGTGTTATGTATGACCTTTGAACGTGGCGTGCCAATTAATAGCCCCGTGATGTTATCTTTGCCACAAGAGCGTCGTAACCGCTTAGGTGAGGCCTCGCTTGAAATTGCAGTCCGTGAGATCTTTGAGTGGGGTGAAATGCAAACCGACCCAAACTTTGGCAATTATTTGGTGCGTTTAGGTGACCATGAGCAAGCCCTTGATCAAATTGTATTACTTGATTTTGGTGCGATTCGTCAATTTGACCAGCATTTATTGGCTATGGCGCGCAATTTAATTAAAGCCGGTTATCACCATGACCCAATGGCCATGGTCAACGCCATGCGCGGCTATGAATTTTTTGATGCCATTCCTGAAAATCTAAAACCCGATATGGCAAAAGTGTTTTTATTGGCAACAGAAGCATTTAGCAGCTTTGACAATAACAAACAAATTCCTGACGGGGTCATGCAGATGGATAACCGCTATGATTGGAAAAAAAGCCAATTACATAGTCGTGTGATGCAACAGGCATCTAAATCTATGGCATCGCGTTATTTTAGTGTGCCACCTAAAGAGTTTATGTTTATTAGCCGCAAATTCATTGGGGCTTATACCTTTATGACTGTGATTGAAGCCAAGACCAATGTGCATAGCATGATTCAAAAATATATTTAAAGGTCTGTAAATCAGCAAGAGATGCTCAGCATCTCTTTTTTTATGAGTAACATAATGTATTTTCTTCGTCCTATACAAACCCAAGATGATGCTGCTTTAGCATCAATTGTTCGTCAAGTTTCACAAGAATATGGTTTAGCCTCTGAATCAGGCTTTGCTGTGGCAGACCCAATCTTGGACAATTTATCTGATGTGTATCAAGCACCTATGTGCCAATATTGGGTAGTGACTGATGCACAAGGTCACATTTTTGGCGGTGGCGGTATTGCACCATTACAAGGTGCTCCACATATTTTAGAAATTCAGAAAATGTATTTTTTAGCGGACATTCGTGGACAAGGTCTTGCCAAAAAAATTTTACAAGGCGCCTTTGACTTTGCAAAAAACCACGGCGTAAAAAGTATCTATTTAGAAACCACAGCATGTTTAACAGAAGCAGTCGGTTTATATCAAAATTTAGGTTTTGAATATCTAGATGCGCCCCTTGGCAATACTGGTCACAGTGCGGCTTGTGAAATTTGGATGCTTAAACAGCTGTAAAACATCTGCGCAGGGACGGTATATTGATCTTAAAATGAAATTGCTATTTCATTTTTTAGAGCATCTTTACCTGTTAAATGACCCAATCCAAGTCTGTACGGCTTGTAAATATGTAAAAGCATAAAAGCCATACTTAAAATGATTGGGATTGGTGTCATTTAAATCATTCACAGTTGCTCCTTTAGCAATCGGTATGAACAAACCTCTCGTCACAGAAGCCTACTCCAGCCAAAAATTCTAAACAGTGTTTAGGACTAATATTGCCACAAAAAGCCTGCTGTTTAGCTTGAGCGATCAATACAATGATGCGCCAAAGTCATAGGTATTAAAACCCGTATGTCTTAGGCATACATCACCATACCCACACCTAACGTCTATAACGTTATTCCCCAAAAATAAATCACTTGTGTTGTAGAAATTATTATTTAAAATAACCTACCGATCGTTAGGTTGTGTAAAAATTTTATGTCTGCTCCTGCTGTTACTCTTAAACTCACCTTATCTTTGGCGGTGGTGGTGGCCTTAGGCCCTGCCGCAATTGATATGTATTTGGCATCTATGCCACAAATGTCCACTGATTTAAAGGTGTCTTATGCTGCCACCCAATGGACATTAACCATTTTTTTAATGGCTATGGGCTTGGGTCAATTAATTTTTGGCCCGCTTTCAGATGCCTATGGACGACGTAAGCCACTAATTTTAGGTGTAGTGACTTATATTATTGCCGCATGGATGGCAAGTATCTCCACCAGTTTAGAATGGCTGATCACTGCACGTTTATTTCAAGGTTTGGGTGCCGCCACCGCCATTGTTGTGGTAATGAGTATGGTGCGTGATGTGGCAGAAGAACAACAAGCCGCGCAACTGTATGCCTTACTCAATAGCATTGTGGCTCTAGGTCCTATCATTGCACCTGCTATTGGTGGATTACTAGGAGCACATTATGGTTGGCAAGGTATTATGTTATTTTTAGCAGGCTTAGGTACATTGGTATTGATTAATAGTCTGTTCAATATTCCAGAAACCTTACAGACCCATCAACGTGAACGCCTTGAGTTAAAGTCAATCTTTTTGGTGTATGTCAATATTTTAAAGCAACGCTTTTTTTTACTGCAATTATTGGCGCTGTCGGCAGTATTTTTCTTTTTATTTGCTTATATTGGAGGTTCATCCTTTATTTACCAAAACAACTACGGCTTAAGTGTTGAACAATTTGGCTTAGTGTTTGGTTTAACCAGTATTAGTTTAATTGTGGGTGCATCTTTATCTGCCTATTTAGTCAAAAAAATACCACTCTCAAAATTGGCCTATTTAGGGGCTTTTTGCATGAGTATTGCCGGTTTTGTATGTTTAATTGCCGAATTTTTTAATTTTGGTTTAGTTGGAATTGTCAGTGGGATTGCCTGTGCTTTATTGGGTTTGGGTATTTTAGAGGCGACTATTATGGCATTGGCTATGAATTCTCAATCACAAAACCTTGGTGCAAGTGCGGCTTTGTTGGGTGCTATTCCAATGGTACTCGCTTCGATTGCCACGCCAATTGCTGGAGTTTTAGTAGAAATACATGCTTTGTATTGGGTCGGTTTATTGGCGCTCATTGGTCCGTTAATTTTAGTGTTGGTGCATCGTGCGCTCAAACGTCAAGTGGCTTGTGTGTAAAGGTGGTTTATGTCAAATCTTGTTCGTTCGGCGGCAAAACAACGCATTTGTGATGCCGCATTAGAACACTTTGTCTGCTATGGCTATGACGGTGCATCTTTACAGCAAATTGCTGAAATGGTGGGGATTCGTAAAGCATCCATTTACGCCCATTTTACCAATAAAGATGCCTTGTTTTTAACCTTAGTTGAAGATGCAATTGCAGCCGCAAATCAATTTGTTGATCGTTGCTTTGCCAAACAGCAAAATTTTCCGGGTCAATTTTATTGTGATGCCTTAAAGCAACATTATCAGCAAGCGTTGCATTTTCGCTTTTTGCTGCGTACCGCCTATGTGCCACCACAGCATTTAACACAAAACATTAGCACCTTATATAGCAAGCACTTAACGCGCTGTGAACAGCACATCAGTTTGGCCCTAAGCCAACACTCAGCAAGTTTAGATGTAACTTATTTAAGCCAAGCCTATTTAGGTGTGATTGACAGTTTACACATCGAACTGCTTTATGCTGGCACAGCAGATTTTGACAAACGTCTTGATGCAATGTGGCGATTATTTGCCACAGCGCTGCACTAGCATTCAAGCTGTGTTAGCGGGCTGTAGCAATGCCAAAACAGCCTGTACCGGATCTTCGCTATTACGATCTAACAATTGTTTATGCATGGTGATGTGCTGCATGACCTGAATTTGTGCAGCTTCAACTTGCATTAACTTTTCAAGTTCTTGGCTTAATTTTTCAGGGGTTGCATCATGTTGAATCAGCTCTTGAATCACCTTTTTACCCGCAATAATATTCGGTAATGAATAATACGGGATTTTAATGAGCCATTTTATGACATGAAAACTAAGCCAATTCAGCTTATAAAACGTCACCATCGGACGGTGTAATAACATAGCTTCTAAGGTTGCTGTGCCTGAGGCTAAAGCAATGATATTGGCGGCATTCATCACCTGTCGCCCAATTTTTGATTCACTACCTTGATTCTCAAGCACCTGAATCTTAGCACGCACCTCTTCAGGATACTGTGCTAACAATACCTCGATTTGTTGTTTCCGCGCATCATTAATGGCAGGAATTAAAAAATCATACTCAGGATGTTTTTGCATTAAGCGCTGTGCGGCATCTAAGACCAAAGGGCCTAAACGCTCAATTTCGCCACGGCGACTGCCCGGCAACAGTGCAATATGTTTTGCCTGAATATTTAAACCTAATTCTGCTTTAGCAGCCTGCATGTTATTGTCAAGCGGTAGATCACTGGCTAAAGGATGCCCAACAAAAGCAGCTGGCACCTGCCAACGTTGGAAAAATGCCTTTTCAAACGGAAATAAACACAGCACCAAGTCAATATTGGCTTTAATACCATGCACACGTCCCTGACGCCATGCCCACACCGATGGACTGACATACTGTACGGTCTTAATGGGTAAAGCGAGTTGTTTAATTTTTTTAGAGACACGCAAATTAAAATCTGGCGCATCAATGCCAATAAATATATCTACAGGTTCACGCTGCCAACGCTCAAGCAAACCATCACGCACAGCAAATAACTGCTTAATATCTTTTAAGACCTCTACAATACCCATCACCGAGAGTACGTCCATCGGATAAAAGCTATGCAAGCCTTCAGCAATCATTTGCGGACCACCAATGCCTTCAAACTCAACCTCAATGCCTTGCTCACGAAAACTGCGCATCAGCTTCACACCCAGCGTATCACCTGAGACTTCACCCACCACGATGCCAATTCTAAGCTTTCTGTTTTGCAAGGTTATTTCCTTAAGCCAAGTTGAAAAGAAACTTATTTTAGCATAGACCTGCTTTAAGATTCTGTGGCTTTAAAGGATTTAGAGGGTGGCAAAATCAACATCTATTCAATGGTATTTATAGTTAAATTGACTTGAAAATTTCGATCTACACAGCTGCTATATACACCTTAAGCATTGTGTTTAAGTCATACATGATCGTTTTTTAAAAAGTGTCGTGCTTTTTTAAAATCCAATAGTTGCGATAAAAAATAAAGACTCTTTATAGATAAACAACTGAATCAATTTATAAAAATAACTTATCCGCCTTCAAATCAAACGCTTTATCTTTTTTTTGCATAAAGAAATCACTAATCAAGACAACGACTTATCGTTAAAAGTCATAACATATGCACGTTT
Source organism: uncultured Acinetobacter sp. (assembly GCF_947624825.1). GTDB lineage: Bacteria > Pseudomonadota > Gammaproteobacteria > Pseudomonadales > Moraxellaceae > Acinetobacter. The sequence goes on along the minus strand of NZ_CANQLZ010000024.1, from coordinate 5,552 downwards.
TTTAATATCTGGCATATAAGCATGTTTGGTCCCGTTGAGTTTATTTTAGCAGGTGTTTTGGTCGGTTTTTGCGTGGGTGTAACTGGTGTGGGTGGCGGCTCACTGATGACCCCTATCTTAATCAGTTTATTTCGTATCGAACCACACATCGCCATTGGTACAGATTTACTGTATGCCGCGATTTCTAAATTTTGTGGTTCTTTGGTGCATGCCAAAAAAATGAATATTGTGTGGCCAATTGTGATTTGGCTAGCAGTAGGCAGTATTCCTGCTTCATTTGCAACCCATTGGGTGTTGGAAAACTTCTTAAGCCAATCAACGCACTATAAAGCAGTACTCACTATGGTCTTGGGCTTTATGTTGACCTTAACAGGTGTGTCGATTGTATTTCGTAGCAGCATTGAGAAGTTCTTTAATCGTTATCGTTCACAAGAACAACTCGATATGAGTGCTGATTTATCACGTAGTAACTTAAGCGCGCAAGCCAAAGAAAAACGCGTTTTGATTATTTTAATGGGCATCATTTTAGGCGTATTCGTGACCTTGTCATCGGTGGGTGCAGGTGCCTTTGGTATTATGGCGTTGGTTTTGATGTTCCCTAATTTACCCATGATTCGCATTATTGGTTCAGATGTGGTGCATGCTGTGTTACTGACCTTGGTGGCAGGCTTAGGCTATATGAGTGCCGGTAACGTCGATTATGCCTTATTGGGTTGGTTGCTGTGTGGTTCGATCCCGGCAATTGTGGTGGGCACATTGGTTAGCTCGCGTTTACCTGAGAAAATTATTCGTAAAGTTTTAGGCTTAACTTTATGTGTGATTGGTATTAACTTTATGATCAATCCGGTTAAATCTAAACCTGTAAGTGTTGAAACAGCATCTGTGGTTGTGGTGCAACAGCAAAACAATAGTTAATATTTTGAGCATGATTCATCACTTTTTTTTAAAAGGGCTATTAGACTTTTTGATAGGAAACCAAGTCTTGAATCGTGCTATATTCAAGCTAGAATTTTTTTATTTATAGATCAAACCAGTGACGGCAATGAATACACGACAGTCAACTCCAATTACACAATCTGACATTGATGACGTGAATGTAAAAAGCATTCAGCCACTTGTAACACCTGCTGAGCTTAAAGCAGAATTACCGTTGACTGAACATGCCTATCAAACCGTCCTTAACGGTCGTGAAACCATTCGTAAAATCTTAGATGGTCAAGATCCACGCTTATTTGTGGTGATCGGTCCATGTTCAATTCATGATACAACCGCTGCACATGAATATGCAGAACGTCTTAAAGTCTTAAGCGAAAAAGTCAAAGATACGCTGTATATTGTGATGCGCGTGTACTTTGAAAAGCCACGTACCACAGTCGGTTGGAAAGGCTTAATTAACGACCCTGACATGAACGACTCATTTAATATTGAAAAAGGTTTGCGTTTAGGGCGTAAATTATTGCTTGAGTTAAACGAAAAAGGCTTACCTTGTGCCACAGAAGCACTCGACCCTAACTCACCGCAGTATTACCAAGATTTAATTTCATGGTCAGCCATTGGCGCACGTACGACAGAAAGCCAAACCCACCGTGAAATGTCTTCAGGTTTATCTTCACCTGTAGGCTTTAAAAATGGTACAGATGGCGGCTTAACAGTTGCCACCAATGCCATGCAATCGGTTAAACATGGTCATAGCTTCTTAGGCTTAAACGAAGCAGGTCAAGTGTCTGTGATTCATACCTCAGGTAACCCATACGCACACGTGGTATTACGTGGTGGTAATGGCAAACCAAACTATGACGCAGGCTCAGTTGCCGATGCAGAGTCCGCATTGGCTAAAGCCAAAGTCAGCAACAAAATTATGATTGATGCTAGCCACGCCAACTCAAATAAAGACCCGTACTTACAACCTTTAGTGCTGCGCAATATCACTGAGCAAATCCTAGATGGCAACAAATCCATTGTGGGTTTAATGGTAGAGAGTCATTTAAAAGGCGGTCGCCAAGATATTCCAGCTAATTTATGCGATTTAGAATATGGCAAATCAGTCACTGATGGCTGTATTGATTGGGACACTACTGAACAAGTCTTACTTGAAATGCACCAAGCGCTTAAAGATGTATTAGTCAATCGCTAATCGCTCGCGCTATACTAAAGACGTCATCTTAGGATGGCGTTTTTTTATTTGGATACAATAAGAATGAAGGCAGCGCACCATGAATGAACTTGAAACGCATTTAAGTCAAATAAAGCATTTCCAATTTGTGCATGAGCATTTATTTACCTCAGGTCAACCCAGTGCCGAAGATTTAGCCCAGATTAAAGCTTATGGCGTGACCACGATCATGAACTTGGCTTTAAACGATGCCCCACAACATCTCCCGCATGAAGACCAAATCTGTTTAGATTTAGGTCTTAACTATGTACACATTCCAATTTCTTTAGACATACCCTCGCCTGATCAATGCATTTTGGTCCTTGATTTAATTGATCATTTGGTAAGTGAGCAAATGCTGTGGCTACATTGTGAAAATAATCAACAGGTCAGCAGTTTGATGTATGTCTATCGTCAATATTATATGCATATGGATATGCCAACTGCGCAGGCACTTTTACATGATATATGGGAACCGGACTCAACTTGGACAGGTTTAATTCATGCGGTTACTTTACAACTGCAAGGTCGTAAAGCAACCCAAGAACTAAATTTATCCTTAATGAAAGCCGATCATTTTGCTTGACGGCTAATCAGTACGGTCGCTGTAGATAAAATTCCTTCTTGGCGACCGGTAAAACCTAATTTTTCTGTGGTGGTGGCTTTAACACTAATTTGATTGACATCGACCTCTAATACATTAGCAATGCTTTGACGCATGGCTAAATTATGTGGTGCCAGTTTAGGGCGTTCACAAGCCACCGTAATATCGGCATTATTCAACACATAACCGCGATCTAAAATGAGTTGATAGACTTTTTGAAGTAACACGCGGCTATCGGCACCTTTAAATTGAGGATCTGTGTCGGGGAAATGCTGTCCAATATCACCTAAAGCCAAGGCACCAAGTAACGCATCGCTTAAAGCATGTAGCACCACATCACCATCAGAATGCGCCTTTAAGCCTTGGCTATGTGGAATTTGGATGCCTGCTAAGGTGACAAAATCCCCTGCTTCAAAGGCGTGTACATCCATACCCTGACCAATGCGTAGTTGTGGCATCATTGCCTTGCTCCCAAACAAATAAATTGTAGAAATGTTGTATTGATGCTTTTGATTTCGCTATATTAGCAAGCAGCATAATCTTGACAAAGTATAAGCGATCATGGCGCAAAATACCGACCTTTCAATCTTTAAAAGCCTCGTCTTATGGACGCTGTTGGGCATGAGTCCTTTCACCACGGCAAGTCTCTTCGATTGCGAGCAATCACGCCAAGGTTTATGCAATGACACTTTAAAACAGCCGCGTAACAGCTTGCAACAACAGCATTTAACCGCACTTTTGGTAACCGATGCACCACTACGTTTATTGCATGATACACAAACACTTTGGCTCAATCGTGCCAAACAATGCAAAACGCTACGTTGCTATCAACAACAGATTGATGCACGTTTAGATGATTTAAAAATTTATACTTCACTCAACCAAACCATGACGCAACATTATCTTAAATTTGAGCAAGGTCAGATTGCAAGTCCGGCTGTTCACCTCAAAATTCATCAGCTAAGTAAAGATAGTCTTAAAATTGAAGGATGGGCTTATCGTAGTCCCAATAATCGACCTGATCGCCAAGTGATTGCTTTTTTAGCCTATAGCACACATCAAGACAAAACTAAGATTGTGGACAACGAACATGATTGCCATTATAACTTTGCCTATAGCAAAGCCTTATTGGTGGTCAGTGGTCAACAAGCAGGTTGTGAACGCTTTAATGGCGTGTATCGACTCTACGATTAAAGCGGATGCTCGGCCAAAATTTCTTGACTCACCATCACGGCTGTTGCAGCCGAGAGTGTCCAACCTAAGTGACCATGTCCTGTGTTGTAAAATACTCGCTCGTGTTTGCCGCGCCCCACCACAGGCAGCATGTTGGGCATCATAGGGCGTAAGCCTGTCCATGGCACACAATGCTCGGTACAGATATTAAAATTGCGATTGACCCAATCAATTAACGGCTGAATTCGATCTGCTCGAATATCACGATTGTAGCCATTAAATTCTGCGGTTCCTGCCACCCGCAGTCGATCCTTGCCTAAACGTGAGGTGACAATTTTGGCACTTTCATCAAGCAAACTAACCCATGGTGCATTGTTTTGGCTCAAGGTATCATTCAGTTGAACGGTGATTGAATAGCCTTTGACAGGATAAATATTGACCCGATCACCCAATTGGCGTGACAACTGATAGCTGTTCACACCTGCACAGACCACGACAGCATCTGCACGTATGCTTTGCATGACATGGGCATCTGCTTGCATATTTTCGCTACTGGCATGGTAAAGCAGATCAATACCCTGTGCATGCGGTTTTAGCTGAGTCACTTGCATACCATATATATACTGCACGCCATATTTTTGTGAGGCATGCGCTAGACCTAGCGTAAATTTATGAATATCACCGGTTGCATCGCCTGGACAATAAAAGCCTGCATAGTAATGTCCTGTTAGTGTTGGCTCAATATTTTTGATCTGTTCTACACTTACCGCATGGCGCTCTAATCCACCACTACACAATAAGTCATTCACACGCATGGCAACGTCATAATCATGCTGGGTATGATAAAAATGTAAAATGCCGCGTTTTTCTAAATTAAATTCGATCTGTTCTTGTTCGGCTATATCAAATAAACGTTGCCGTGCTAACAGCGCCATTTTTACCGTGTCTCGGGTATTTTGCTCATAATGTTTAATATTACCTAAAAACTCGATCAGCCATGTATATTTATGCAAATCAAAAGATGGATTGAGCAATAAGGGCGCGGTTTTTTGCGACATCCACTTTAAGCCTTTAAGCACCGTGGCTTTTTGATTCCACACTTCAGCATTACAAGCAGATAGTTGCCCACCATTGGCAAAAGAGGTTTCCATGGCAGGATATAAATGTTGATCTAGTACAGTGACTTGATACCCCAAACGTGCTAATTCATAAGCTGAGGTGACGCCTGTAATTCCTGCACCAATCACGACAATATGCGGCATGCTATGCTCCTTAAATTTATATTTTTATTGTGAAGTATTCTGTTTGAGCATTTTTTAACTGTAATTTTTTAAACTCTAGGTTCACCCCGATTTTTAATAGGTGTTTATTATGCTAAACATTAATTCAACTATAGGCAAAAGATTTGTGTGTGTTTTTAAGTTTAGTCAGATCGCTGTAACTTTAAGATTTGAATGCTGATATTTAAACTTCATCTATTCTTCAATTCTCACTACATACTGAACCGTACCGGGTTTGTCGGAGAGTCAATATTCTGAGAGACTACCCCGATGACAAAATTAAAATATACCCCTGAAATCAGAGAAAGAGCGGTTCAATTATTGATTGAATCTGAAAAAGATT
>NZ_CANQLZ010000023.1 GCF_947624825.1 uncultured Acinetobacter sp. | reverse complement strand
TCCCTATCGTCTAGAGGCCTAGGACATCGCCCTTTCACGGCGGTAACCGGGGTTCGAATCCCCGTAGGGACGCCATAAAATTCTTGGTTTAAAATAGCTTACTTCACACGACGTCCCTATCGTCTAGAGGCCTAGGACATCGCCCTTTCACGGCGGTAACCGGGGTTCGAATCCCCGTAGGGACGCCATATTCGAGTGTTAAACTCTACAAAAAGCCCAAGCATTTAAGACTTGGGCTTTTTTATGTCTGTATGATTCAAACCTGAGATTTGAATCATCACATCACCCACTCATACTTTAATCTGCGTATTGACTCGCTTGAATCAAAGCTTGGGTATAGGCGGTTTTTGGCTTTAAAAATAAATCTTCTGTATCTTGCAGTTCCATCACTTTGGCATGCTGCAATACCAAGACCTGCTGACATAGCGCACGTACCACATGTAGATCATGACTAATAAACACATACGTCATGGCATATTCATGTTGTAAGCGTCTGAGCAATGCCACAATCGCGCGCTGCGTGCTTCGATCAAGTGCGGAGGTCGGTTCATCTAAAATGATCAGTTTTGGCTGTAGCACCAAAGCACGCGCCAAGGACACGCGCTGACGCTGTCCTCCTGAGAGTTCATGCGGATAGCGTTGTTTAAACTCAAGCGGCAATTCCACTTGTATTAAAGCCTGTTCAACGCGTTGTTTAATCTCGGTGGCGGCAAGTTTTTGTACCTGTAAACCTTCAGCAATAATTTGCTCAATGCTTAAACGTGGATTTAAGCTACTCAATGGATCTTGAAAGACAATTTGCAAATCACGACGTAAAGGGCGTAATTGTTTTTCGTCATAAGCGTTTAAATCTTGCCCCAACAAGACAATTTTACCTGCGCTTGGAATTAAGCGCGCGATGGCTAATGCAAGTGAGCTTTTACCTGAACCACTTTCCCCGACAATGCCAAGCGATCTGCCTTGTTGTAGCTGTACGTCTAAAGGTTCAACTGCCACCACATAATCTTTTACCCGATTGAGCAGCCCTTGTTTAATTGGGAACTTGACTGCCACTTGCCGCAAATCTAGCAACACCTGTTGTGCTGGCACATGTAAAGCTTGGCCAAAATCATGATTGAGTAAATTTTGGGTATAGGTATGTTTGGGCTGAGCAAAAACATCTTGCACCAAACCTTGCTCCACCACATGACCGTGTTGCATCACAATCACTTGATTGGCATAGCGCCTGACTAAATTTAAATCATGACTGATTAAAATCATGGCCATATTACGCTGCTGCTGTAGATTTTGAAGCAAATCTAAAATCTGCGCCTGTAAAGTGACATCTAACGCGGTGGTCGGTTCATCGGCAATTAAAATCTCGGGGTCTTGCGCTAAAGCCATGGCAATCATCACACGCTGCCTTTGTCCGCCTGAGAGCTCGTGTGGATAGCGTCTAAGCTTATCTTTGGGTTGTGGGATACCCACATCCTGTAATAAGGCAATCACGCGCTCACGGGTCTTAGGCTTGCTTAAACCTTGTAGCCTTAAACTCTCGCCAATCAGTTTTTCTACCCGATGCAGCGGGTTAAGTGCAGTCATGGGTTCTTGAAAAATCATGGCAATTTTTTGACCACGAATAAAACCTAATTGCGCGGGCGCTAATTGCAATAAATCTTGCTGTTGTAATATGGCTTGGCCGGACACCTGCAAGGTACTAGGCAACAAACCCAGTAAAGCCAAACTGCTGATGGATTTACCCGAACCACTTTCCCCCACAATGGCTAAAGTTTGCCCTTCTTTAAGCTCAAAACTTAAATCGTGCAGCAAGGTTTGGCTGTGGGTTTGAATGTTTAAGCCACGTACATCAAGTAATTTATTGACGTCTTGGGTCAAATGCGTCACGGGTCGCCTCGCCAATATAAATTAGTAGAGATAGCACAATCGCCAAAGTAAAAAAGCCGGATAACGCCAGCCACGGTGCATTCAGATTGTTTTTACCTTGTAATAATAATTCACCTAAAGAGGCTGCATCTGGTGGCAAACCATAACCTAAAAAGTCAAGTGCGGTTAGCGCAGTGATATTGGCGGTCAGCATAAACGGTAACTGCGACAAGCTTGAGCTCATGGCATTGGGTAAAATATGCCGAAGGATAATGTTATGATCAGCTACCCCTAAGCTCCGTGCAGCACGTACATAATCGAGATGACGGGCACGTAAAAATTCAGCACGCACCAAACCCACTAACGTTGGCCAACCAAACAACAGCATAATAAAAAACAGCCAATAGACATTAGGGGTAAACATACTCACCAAAATCATGACCATAAATAACATGGGTAAACCGCCCCATACTTCTAAAATGCGTTGCCCAATCAAATCAATCCAACCACCATAATAGCCTTGGATGGCACCCACCATCATCCCTAATACAGCAGAAGCTAGAGTTAAAGCAAAGCCAAACAATAACGACACACGTAACCCATATAAAATGCGTGCTAAAACATCACGGCCTTGATCATCGGTACCCAACCAATTATCTGAGGTGGGTTGCGATGGCACCGGTACGGTTAAATCTAAATTTGGAGTTTGATAAGCATAGCGAATGATCGGCCACACAGCCCAACCATGTTCTTGAATCAGCGCGTGTACAGCAGGGTCTTGATAATCGGCTTCGGTTTCAAATACCCCACCAAAGGTGGTTTCAGGATAGGCTTTAAAGACTGGTAAATAAAGTTGTTGCTTATAACTGACCAATAAAGGTTTATCGTTGGCAATCAATTCTGCCGCCAGTGACAAGACAAAAATCATGCTAAAGATGATCAAGCAGCCAAAACCTAAGCGATTGGCTTTAAAGCGTTGTAAACGCGCCTGCATAATGGGCGACATCATTTGCCCCCTCGTGCATCAAAGTTAATACGTGGATCAATCACTTGATACAAAACATCGCTGACTAAACGTAACAATAAACCAAGTAGGGTAAATAAAAATAGGCTGCCAAAAATTACCGGATAATCACGCTGCACAATGGCTTCAAAGCCAAGTAAACCCAAACCATCTAAGTTAAAGATAATCTCAATAAACAAATTACCGACAAAGAAAATCCCCACCAAAGCTTCAGGCAAACCGGCAATCACAATTAACATGGCATTACGAAACACATGCCCATACAACACGCGTGACTCGCTTAAGCCTTTGGCGCGTGCTGCAAGTACATATTGTTTGGACAACTCTTCCATAAAGGAATATTTGGTCAGATAAGTTAACCCGGCAAAGCCGCCAATGACCATGGCAAGTAAAGGCAAGCTCATATGCCAAACATAATCTTTGATTTTGCCAAGCAAAGTTAAATCAGCAAAATTTTCCGAGACCAAACCTTGTAATGGAAACCATTGTAAGTAGCTGCCACCGGCAAAAAATACAATCAGTAAAATGGCAAATACAAAAGCCGGAATGGCATAACCAATGGCCAATAACATCGACGTAGATTGATCAAAAACACTGCCATGCTGACGGGCTTTTTTAATCCCCAATGGAATCGAGATCAAATAAATCAGCAAAGTGCTCCACAAACCTAAAGACAAAGACACCGGCATTTTTTCTAAAAGCAAGGTGGTGACCGGTTTATCTTTAAAAAAACTCGTACCAAAATCTAAGCTTAAGTAACTTTTAAGCATATCCCAAAAACGTAGATGCATGGGTTGATCAAAGCCATATTGGGCTTCAATTTTGGCCACCATCTCATCACTTAAGCCTTGAGCACCTTGATAAGCATTGGAAGTTGCTGCTGTTTCGCCACCACTGACATGGCCAAGTCCTGCAAAGCTTTGCGCTTGTTGAATGGCTTGTTCGACCGGTCCGCCAGGTGCAATTTGAATCACCACAAAGTTAATCAATAAAATAAAAAACAAAGTGGGAATGATCAACAGCAAGCGTTTTAAAATATAAGTGCCCATGCCACTCCTGTGTGGATTATTTTTGTCCTAAATATTGGCGGACTTTAGCGGCTTGCTTGGCATCGCTCCACCAATAATCAATTCCTGTTGATAATTTAGGTTTTTGTTTGGGTTGCTGATACATGTTCCAATAGGCCAACCAATGTTCACCTTTGCCATAGGTTGGAATTTGGTAATAACCGGCACGCAATAAACGATCTAACACTTGGGTACGCAGCACCAATGCTTGACGGTTTGGCGCACGAATCAGCTGTTGAATGGCATCATCAATCACCGGATTTTGGATACCAGCATAGTTATAATTGCCCGGTTGATTGGCCGACTGAGAACTCCACAGTTGTGCTTGCTCATTGCCCGGGGTTAATGATTGTGGCATCACACTAGTGGTCATATCAAAATCGCTACGCCGCATACGCTCTATATATTGCGGCACATCCACATGACGAATTTTGACCTGAATGCCTAGACGTTTTAAGTTACGTACAAAGGGCATCAATGTACGTTGCAAGCCATCTTGATGAATCAAAAATTCTAAAACAATCGGCTGATCTTTGCTATCTAGCAATTGACCTTGCTTAAAACGATAACCTGCTTTTAACAACAATTGACGCGCTTTGAGTAAATTACTGCGGTTAAAACCACTCCCGTCTGAAACAGGATAACGCCAATCGAGCAACACAGCTTGACGCTGAATGAGATCAAGTTGGCTTAAATAGGGTTTGAGTATCGCCATCTCGGCTGCACTGGGGCGGCCTTTGGCTTGTAATTCACTGTTGCTAAAATAACTTTGTAAACGTTGATATTGTCCATAAAACAAGGCTTTATTTTGCCACTCAAAATCATAAGCCAAGGTAATGGCTTGACGAAAGGCAATGTCTTGCATGGCTTTTCTGCGTGTATTAAACACAAAACTTTGCGTTGGAATTGGGTTTTGATGTTTAAAGCGATATTTCACCACCATACCTTGCTGCATGGCAGGAAAATCATATTCCGTTACCCACTTACGCGCCGTATATTCTTCGTGCAACGTATATTGACCGGACTTAAAGCCTTCAAAGGCAACCTCTAAATTACGGTAATACATATATTTAATGCGATCAAAATTATAACGCCCTCGATTGACCGCTAAATCTTTTCCCCAATACTGTGGATTACGCTGATAGGTAATACTACGTCCGGCATCAATTTTTTCAATCCGATAAGGCCCTGAACCTAAAATGGGCTGCAAAGTGACTCGGCTAAAATCACGCGATTGCCAATCTTTGGCCGAATAAATCGGCAATTGCGCCAAAATGAGTGGCATTTCAGTGTTATTTTTGGATTTTAAATGCATACGTACTGTATGCCGTGCCAATACTTCGGTGCGCGCCAAATCTGATAAATACATTTGTAGGCCAGGATTGGCTTTGCTGAGATAGGCATCAAAGGTAAATTTAACATCTTGGGCTGTCACAGCCGAACCATCGCTAAATTTGGCTTGAGGATTTAACTCAAAAGTGACCGTGGTTAAGTTTTTGGGATCAAAACTGACCCGCTCGGCCAAAAGTGGATACATCACCCCCGGTTCATCTAAGGATGAGCTCATTAAACTATCAAATAAGTAATTGACACCATCGACTGCGGTGCCTTTGCCATTCATGCTGTTTAAATTGTCAAAAGTCCCATTGGCGGCGCTAGTGATATAGCCGCCTTTGGGTGCAGATGGGTTGGCATATGGCATATAACCACGTGCGCTATATTGCGGCTGACCGTGCAGCGCAATATAAGAGGTGGTTTGCATTGCCGCGTGCACAGGTGCTGCGATCAATACTGCCAAAGCGGCCAACAGACGCATGATCAATCCTTAAAGATTTGGCACTTGAATCACTTGCCCAATGCGCAATTGAGTATTTGGGGTCAAATCATTCAATTCAGCCAAAGCATTTTGCGCTAAGCCATAACGACTTGCCAAACCAATTAAAGTATCACCGCTTTTCACTCGATAATCGGTAAATTTCTTTGGAATGTGAATGCTTTGCCCCACACGTAAACTGGCGTTGCTGCTTAAGTTATTTAAGCTTGCCAATTCAGATGACGACATCTCTAAACGCTTGGCAATGGCATATAAAGATTCACCAGATTTTACTGTATAGGTTTCGGTACGGCTGTTTTTAATGACCGTTTTATTGCTTATTGGCGCAGCTGTTTTTTCAACTTTTTGCTCAGCTTTGGCTTCAAGCTCACCATCAAGTTTTAAACGTTGCCCGACGCGTACAATGCTGCTAGTTAAGTCATTAAGTTGCATTAAATAGCTCACTTGCAAGTGGTATTTGGCTGCAATACTAGTTAAGTTGTCACCACTTTTCACCACATATACTTCAGGCATTTTTGAGGTGTTATTGGTCTTAGCTTTAGCAGGAGCAACAGGCGTACTTTTTTCTGCTTCAGGGCTTAAACTCAGACGCTGGCCTGCACGTAAACCACTATTGCGCCCCAGACCATTCCAGTTGGCAATCTCATCCATGCTTAAATCATAACGATTGGCAATGCCCGTTAAAGTATCGCCGGCTTGTACTGTATATTGCTCAGGCACTTGATAACCTAATGGCACTTGTAAAGTTTGCCCTGCGTATAAACTTTGATTGGCTGCCATGTCATTCAGTGCTGCAAGTTCAGCCACACTGAGTTTGGCTTGACTGGCAATGCTATATAAACTATCGCCGCGTTTTACTGTATAGGCTTCAAGTTTGATATTCGGTTTGAGCGCTTTGCTGTCAACTTTGTCTTGAGCCACGCTTGGTGTGGTATTGGCCACAGCTTCAGTTAAAGGCACATTAATTTTTTGACCTGCCATGAGTTGACTATTTGCCGTCAAACCTACAGTTAAATCTGCCAATGCTTGATTAGATAAAGCATAACGATCTGCCAAAACTGCTAAGTATTCACCACGTTGTACGGTATAGCTTTTTGTCTTGATCTTACTAGCACTTGGTTGTTCAACTTCAACTTTTTTAGCTTGTGGGTTGTCTTTTAGCTGCAGTTTTTGTCCTGAAAAAATCCCACTCGTCACGGTTAAATTATTGTAATCTGCCAATTGTTTAAGGCTTAGCCCATATTCAGCCGCAATACCGCTTAAGGTATCGTTGGCACGTACCGTGTATACATAAGGTACACTTTTAGGTTTCACTGCTTCAGGCGTTGCTGCAACTGGCTTGGCATCATATAAATAAATCGTAGTGCCTACATACAGTACTGCATTTGGATCAATTTGGTTCCAATTGGCAACATCGCGCCAGTTCACGCCATTTTTCATGGCGATCATTTGCAGATTGTCACCTGGCATCACCACATAAGTACTGCGTTTGCCTTTTGGTGGTACCACCACAATGTCTGATGCAGTACGAATGACATTTTTGCCCTGATTTAACTTGGCTTCTTCTGAAGTTGGACTGGTGTTATCAGCCACACCTTTTGGATAAGAGAAGCCTTTTTTAAGCTCTTGACCGCTTTGCTCTGCAATGGATTGACTGGTTTGTAAGGCGGTAAGCTTAATTTTACCATCCACTGGATCAACAATTTCAGTGCCCTGTGGCGTGATTTGTTTTAACTCAGCCACAACTTGAGCTTGCTCAGCTTGCGAGGCAACGGGCTGCGAAGCTGCCGCAACTTGAGCTTGTTCTTCTAAAGCAAGCGCAGCTAAAACTTTTTCACGTTCTGCCGCACTTAAAGCTGGTTCAGTACGTACTGGCTGCACATTTGCCGCGGGGGTAACCGCCACTGGAATACGTGGTGCACTTGGCACATCCATATTGCTGGCAAAAGCTGCCAAGGCTGCTGAACCTTTTGGTGTGGTCGCGCTTGGTCGAGTAGTGGTTGTGCTTTGAGTCACTGTTTGACTGCTGGTAATAATCGGAGGTGGTGCCGCTTTAGTTGGTGTTACAGGTTTAAACGAACCGCTTGGCGTGGTACTTGGGGCGCTTGCCACCAAATTAGCCTGCCCCCCATGTAAGGTTTTTAAACGCGCATCAATGGTTGGGCTTAAATCTGCAGGAATTAAAATACGCATTGGGCTGCTTGCATCTACATATTCCCCACGATGCCCAGGGTTAAGTTGATACAACTCAGCACGACTTAAACCAGTAATACGCGCAATGTCATTGAGCGCCACAGGACCGACTTGAATTTCACGAAAATGCGGACGATTGGCAATAGATGGCAAGGTCACATTATAAGCACTTGGATTTTTAATAATTTGTGCCACAGCAAGAAAACGCGGTACATAGTACATGGTTTCTTGTGGTAATTTCAGTGACCAATAATCGGTTGGCAAGCCTGCTGCTTTATTACGGTTAATGGCTTGTTGAATACGCCCAGGACCCGCATTGTAAGATGCCAATGCCAATTCCCATGAGCCAAATTGATTATATAAACTGCCTAAAAATTCATATGCCGCACGGGTCGATTCCACCACATCACGGCGCCCATCGTATTGACTGGTTTGCTTTAAACCATAAATTTTACCGGTGCTTGGAATAAACTGCCAAAGCCCCGCAGCTGCTGCTGAACTGGTTGCTGCAGGGTCATAAGAGCTTTCAATAATCGGCAGTAATGCCAATTCAGTTGGTAAACCACGGCGCTCGGCTTCTTTGACCGTATGATACAAATAACGCGAAGCACGCGCACTTAAACGATCAATATACGGTTGACGAGAAATAAACCAACCACGCTGCGCTTCAATACGTGAATCACGGCGGCTTAAATCCATATCAAAACCGACCAACATACGTTTCCATACATCGCCATGTTTGAGTACCAATAGACGATCACCTTCTACTGCACGCATGTCGGTGGCAGAGAGTAAATCTTCTAAGCCATCCATGCCGTTGGCGCCCAACATTTGAGTTTGTTGTATTTTTTGGCTGGACGATGACGACGGTGTAGATGAACAACCACTAATCCCCAAAGCAACGAATGCTGAACCCAATACGGTCAGTTTAAATAAAGGCCCTTTTGACTGCCACAGGTGCGTGGTTGCTTTATACATACACAAGAATCCAAAAACTACGACTAAAAATTATTGTTGAGCGTGGTCATTGTAGAGGAGCATGCCCTAGACTCAAGGGGATAATTTAGCGCGATTTGAGGATTAATGTTACAAGAATTTAAAAAAAAGCCGCTTCGAGTCGGCTAAGCGTAACATCGGTCACTTTTTCAGTTTACAATGTTGAACTTGCACTTTTCCTGTTGTGGACTACGGATTACATTATGACTGAAACAATCACCCTATATGTAGATGGCGCTTGCCGTGGCAATCCTGGCCTAGGCGGTTGGGGTGCGTATCTCATTTATGCTGATCAGTCTGAGCAAAAATATTGCGGTGGCGAATTTGACACCACCAACAACCGTATGGAACTCACCGCCGCCATTGAAGGGATTCGCGCATGTCCTGCCCATGCCAAACTCATTATTTGGACAGATTCCACCTATGTGCAAAAAGGCATTACCGAATGGATTGTGGGGTGGAAAAAGAAAAATTGGAAAAACGTTAAAAATCCAGATCTTTGGCAAGCTTTAGATCAGATTACTCAAGGACGTGATATAGATTGGCGTTGGGTCAAAGGTCATGCCGGCAATCCAGGCAACGAAATGGCGGATCAATTGGCCAATTTAGGTGCCGATCAAACGGCGCGTGGCAAAAGCACACCTCAACCTAACAACGAACCTGATTGGCTCTTAGATGACCCTTTTGGTTTTGATCTGGTTGATGATCATTTAGATGAAACCGAAACCGAAACCGAAACCGAAACCGAAACCGAAACCGAAACCGAAACCGAAACCGAAACCGAAACCGAAACCGAAACCGAGTCTAAATTAACCTCGTCAGTACATCCACAGATTGTGATGACTGAGGCTAAATTACAGTTACATGGCCCGCGCCAATTTATTTTAGATACCGAAACCACCGGTTTTTATTTCCAAGATGGTGACCGAATTGTCGAAGTCGGCGCCATTGAAATGATCAACCGTAAACTCACCGGTCGCTCAATCCATATTTATATTAATCCTGAAAAGCCAGTCGGTGAATCTGAAAACATCCACGGTATTTCCGATGAATTTTTAAAAGATAAGCCTAAATACGCCCAAATTTCCGACGTCTTATATGAATACTTAAAAGGCGCCGAAATCATTGCTCATAACGCCACCTTTGATATGAACTTCTTAGATATGGAGTTTGAACGGGTGGGTTTAGGTAAACTCTCTGCGGTGTGTAGCGTCACCGATACCTTGGCAATGGCCAAAGCTAAACATCCGGGGCAGAAAAACTCACTTGATGCTTTAGCACGGCGCTATGAAATTAAAGAGCGTGATCGTACTTTCCACGGTGCTTTACTCGATGCTGAAATTTTAGCAGATGTTTATTTGGCCATGACCGGTGGTCAGGTGGCTTTTGACATCGAAGCTTTATCGCACAGCGAAGAATACAATGCCGGCGGCGGACGCGTGGTAGAAGGTGATGGCTTATTGGTGGTTTTACCATCGCCCCAAGAACTTGAGCAACATGAGAACTGGGTCAAACAATATTTTGAAAAACATGGCGAAAATTGCCTTTTCGCCAAATAAAAGCTTAATTTTTGTCACTCTTTTGTATTTAATTATAAAAGAGTTACGTTATAGTGAAACACATAAACATTCTGTGTGCTTGAGCACACCTTACGGATAAAACTTTTAGGATAGGTGCAGATCTATGTCTTACCAAACCTCTATTCATTTCGACCCAACAGCGCTACTAATAATAAAAAATGAAGTAGACAGCTCCATTGATTTGGTTGAAGCAGCCGTTAACAGCTTGGTTGAAGATCAAAGCCTGCCTTTTGGCATTGAAGATGCATTAAATCAATTTGATCAATGCGCGCAAGTTTTGGCTTTAATTGACATGCAAAGCGTGGCAAAAGTGGCGCAATACTGTGCCGACTTAATGCGTCATATCATGCAAGCACCGCACAACATTCATCTACCAGATGTGGTGGCGTTAAGTGATGGTACAAGTTTACTTAAACGCTATATTGAGTTTATTTGTTTGCGTGAAGTACAAGTGCCACAATTTTTACTCAGTACACTCAACAAACTGGAATTGGCTTTAGGGCGTCCTTTGACCCAAGATGGTCATCAAATTGAATATTTATTGGCGTGCATGCAACCGAATTTTAATTTACCACTCGCACCTGATTTAGAAAAATCAAACTTTGTACATCGTCTATATAAATTGTCTTTGGTCAATATCCTCACCCAACAGCACAATGATTTAGATTTGCAAGCTTTAAAAATTGTGGGCGCCTATATGGCCTCTATGAGCACTGATACGCCAAGTCAACAATATTGGCAATTGGTGCTTTTAGCATTTGAACATATGGATCAGATTCGTCTGTCACAGCCTCGTTTGCGTAGCTTAATTCAAATTGAACGTCACATTGCCGCGTTTGTACAACAACCGCAGGCTTATAGCGCAACTGTGCCAAGCCTTGCCAATGTATTAAGTTTATGTATTAGCCAAGACAATGACACTGCACAGCAAATTCGTGAGCAATTAGGTGCCAGTGAAGACTTACTCACCGACACTCAATTACAGGTGTTTAGTCGCCATTTATATGGCCCAGATTTTGATACTATTCATACCATTAGCGAATTATTGCGCCAAGAAATTAGCCAATTACGCAATGATATTGAATATAATTTCCAAAACATGCCACCAGAAAAAGCCCAAGAATTAGTTAATAAATTTGAAGAGTTGGCCAATGTATTGGTGGTACTTGATTTAAAAGATGCAGCGCAAGATTTACGTCGTCAAGCGCAAGCTTTTAATCCTGCCAATCTCAAAGATCCAAGTTTTGCTGAACAAGTCATGGGTTGCATTCAATCTGCCATGAACTCAATTGGTATTTTAGAGCGTCAACATACCTCAAGTCGTTTGCAATTAAGTGTACATAATCTCAATATCTCTTTGGATCGTTTGGATGATGCCCATGCGGTATTGCTCAGTGAAACCAAAGCTTTAATTGAGTTGTCTAGCCAAACATTGGTGCAATATGTACATGATCAAGACCTTGCATCACTTGAAGCGATTCCTTCACAATTGCGTGAAATTGGTGGCGCGTTGTTATTCTTAAATGCCGATCAAGGTCAACGCTCTTTGTCACTTGCCGCAGACTTTGTACAGGCACGTTTCAATGCATCACAAACCATTGCGGCCCATGAAATGGATGCGGTACTTGAACCTTTGGCCAGCGCCGATTTGTTTGTAGATAATCTTAAAAACAAACAACCTGTTCTCCACAGCATGTTTGATGTAGCATTGCAAAATAGTCAAAAACTGAAGAATGCCGCCTAATGTCTATCGCTTATATCTTTCATCAACAACAACTGTTGGTCGATCAAAACTTTCAATTGCCTGAGGTTGAACGATTAAGCGATGATTTGGACTTAAATAGCAACAATGATGTCATTGCCCGTGATTTAAGTCCCAATGACGTGATTCCTGAAGGCTTTCAATTGGTGCCCATTCGGCAGTTATTGACCCTTTGGAGTAAAAAACAATTTGAAGATGCTAGCCGTGCCGTGCAACTGTTAGAGTGGCGCCGCAATCATCGTTTTTGTAGCCATTGTGGCGAAAAAACCCAAGTCCATACGCATGAATTTGCCATGGTCTGCCCAAGTTGCCAGTATCATCAGTATCCACGGGTACAGCCTTGCGTGATTACCATTATTACCCGTGGCGACAACGAAGTCTTATTGGCTAAAAATGCGCGCAACCCTCGCCCAGTCTATGGCCTCATTGCAGGTTTTGTGGAAGTTGGTGAAACACTCGAAGAAGCGGTACGTCGTGAAACTTTAGAAGAGGTGGGTATTGACGTGAAAAACTTACAATACTTAGCCAGCCAACCTTGGCCATTTCCAAGCAATCTGATGCTCGCCTTTCGTGCTGAATATGCAGGCGGTGATTTAGTCCTGCAAGAAGATGAAATTAGCGATGCCGCCTTTTTTAAATTTGATCAACTGCCTGAGATTCCATTTGCAGGCAGTATTGCGCATGCCATGATTATGCATGTGACCCAAGGACATGCCGTGGCGGATGACACCAAAGCATGGCTTTAAGTCAAAGCGCGTTCTAAAGCGGCTAAAATCTGCTTTTTAGTGGAAAAATAGCGGCTAAACAAACGCGCCACCGAACCCATTAAACTAATATGCCCAGTACGTGGTATGTTGATGATTTCACAGTGATTGCCTATAGCTTTCAGTGCTCGGTCAAAATCAAGGGCATTGTTAGGATGCACAATTTTATCATTAGCAGCCACAAACAAATAATGGCGCACCGCATTTTTTTCTACAAAATAATAAGGCATGACATGAGCGTAATGCAATTGTTGATCAAATGCATCTGCGCATAAAGGATCATCTTTATAATCAAAATGATAAGGGCCTGCTAAACCAATTACGCCACGAATCTGTTCACGACATGTCAAATCATAAGCTTGAGCACTATATAGCACCGACATCACGTTAAATGCCCCTGCTGAATGCCCCATCAAAATAATATTTTCAGTGGCAATCTCAAGTTGCTGTTGCTTGGCATGTAAATAATTCAGCGCAATAGCCAAATCATCAATAGAGGTCGGGAAAATATGTGTTGGGGCTAAATGATAATTGATAATAGCCACATCATAGCCCTCACAAGCAAATGCTTCACCGACAAAGCGATAGTCTTGTTTATGCCCATGCGACCATGCCCCGCCATGTACAAACACAATCAAAGGCCGACCCTGACGCGGCTGATCACTTAAATATAGATCTAAATGCTGACGTAATGCCTCTCCGTAAGCAATATGCGTTTTCACCCGATAGCCGGTTTGGGCAATAAAACGATTCACCGCATAAGTGCCCACGTCATAAGGACGAAAATCTTGATACATCGCGCGTGCTAAAGCCACTTTTTCCTTAACACGGCGCATAGGCAACTCAAAGCCCATAGCTTGGCTCTTGTTGATTCGGATCAATGGCAAGTGGCGTAGCCACAGCAGGTTGTAGCAACGGATTGGCTAAAGGATTTTGAGCGGCGGGCTGTTGAATATTATCCACTAAAGTAACAATTTTGCTGACATTACCCACTTGCTGTAAAACAGCATTTAAATCTTGAATTTCTGCAGCGTTTAAGCGCCCCATCACATACAACACACCATTTTCGGTATGAATACGCACTTTAGAATCTGCAACCACAGGCGCTTTCATTAATAAACCACGGGTATTGGCGGTCACGGTGGTGTCTTGCATAATGGTGCTATAACCAATTTGAGCACCCACAGTAATAAAGTTATGTACCGTTTTCACATCCGTCATGGCACGGACATTGTCTTCTGCCAATTGTTTTAAATGCTGATCTGGCACTTGACCGGTGAGTAATACATTGCCGTGAAAACTTTCAAAATTAACTCGCGATTGGTTAAAGCGAGTATCAAGTTTATATAAATTAATTTTGGCTGTACGCTCAATAGAGGAGTCAATAAATACTTGACCAAGCGAACGCGCACCGCTATCTACACCCACAGGCGCAGTTCCTGTACCTTGAGAAATAAAACTGGCACAACCAGATAAACTAGCAATACATAATACAGTTACAGCAATACGGCTAAACACGCAATCGGTCTCCTCATCCACTTGTTATTGTTAACTGTTTTAAAGCCTAATCAAGTTTGCATCAAAAGTAAAAGCATTTTCGATCCAAGCCAAATCATAATCGTGGCTTGAAAATCCTTGCTGTGGTATTTTTGCAATTGGTTGTAAAAAATCGATACAAATCACATCAAAACGCACAGCATATGACTCATATTGTGGAGATTGCTGCAAAAATAACAAAGCCGTGTGCATAATCTTGCGCTGTTTGGCTAAAGTGATCACTTCACAGGCACGGCCCCACTGTGTGGGTTGGCGAGCTTTAACTTCAACAAAAATTAATTCGTGGTCTTTTGCAACAATTAAATCAATTTCCCCAAAACGACTATAAAAGTTACGCAGCAGCAAGGTAAAACCATGCTGTTGTAAATAGTGTTGGGCGCGCTGTTCGGCCCATTGTCCCAACTGTTGTGATAAACGCATCGCTCACCTCGCTCAATCAAATTATGATTTCAAGCTATAGTTGCCCTTTGCTGCCACAATTTCAGGTAAAATAGCCGATTGCTGTTATTTTTTATTGTTGAGGAGAGTTCAAATGAGTGCTCAGTTATTTGTGGTCGCTACGCCAATTGGGCATTTAGATGACATCACCTACCGCGCGATTGAAGTACTAAAATCAGTCAGTGTGATTGCAGCCGAAGACACGCGTACCTCAGCGCAATTGCTCAAACATTTTAATATTAACACACCCCTCACTGCTTGCCATGAGCACAATGAAAGTAACAAAATTGATCAGTTAATTGAGCGCCTAAGCAATGGCGAAAATATGGCATTGATTAGTGATGCAGGCACGCCATTGATTAGTGATCCGGGCTTTAAATTGGTCCGTGCAGCACAAGCCAAAGGCATTCGTGTGATTCCTGTACCGGGTGCTTGTGCAGCAATTGCAGCCTTAAGTGCCGTGGGCTTACCGAGTGATCGTTTTAGTTTTGAAGGTTTTTTACCTTCTCGACAATCACAACGCTTGTTACATCTCAATCGCTTAAAAGATGAAACTCAAACCTTAATTATCTATGAAGCACCACATCGTATTTTAGACTGTGTGCAAGATATGGCTGATGTATTTGGTGCAGATCGTGCAGTTGGCTTTGCCCGTGAAATTACTAAAACCTTTGAAACCATTCAAAAAATGACTTTGGGTGAATTGGTTGAATTTGTTAAAAATGACCACAATCAACAAAAAGGCGAAATTGTTTTAGTTGTTGGCGGTGCCACGGTTGAAAAAGATTTAGAACAAGAAAAGCTTGATCAATTACTCACACGTTTGTTGCAAGATTTATCTGTAAAAGCCGCCTCTCAATTGGCAGCAGATTTAACCGGCATTAAGAAAAAAATTGCTTATCAACGTGCCTTAGAACTCACCGATAAAGCTTAAAAAAAAGGCCTCGCAATTGCGAGGCTTTTTTTAGTCACGAATGCTGTCGTCGCTTGGCACTTCAGTGATTTGACCACCACGTGCTAAGAACGCTGCCACCTCATCTTCAAGCGCTTGGCGCTGTTTGAGTTTGGCTGTTACGGTTAAGGTTTCTGCCTCAGCAACATCGGTATCGCTCGGTTTATCTTCGCTTACAGCTGCGCCTTTTTCAGCAGCTTTAGCTTCATCTTCATCTACTTCAATTTCATCAACTTCGTCATAATCATTTGCGTCAGTCATCGCGATCTCCCCAGAAATGACATCTTGTCTAAATTATGATGAAATTTAGCAAGCTATTGCTGTTTCGCATAGTACTCTGAGTAAAGAAATTGTGCTTTTTTTAATCAAAATCGTAACTCATTCTCGATGACTGCACAAAAAACGAGTGCCCCTTACAAAATTGCGTAGCGGGTATTTTTTAAACCACTTATTCCGGCGGCTTGTTGCATAAATAAATCTTTGGCTGTAGCGGATTGATCAACCTGTTTAAGCCCAAAATTACGTACCCAAATGATCGGGGTGAGTGCTGTGGTTTCAAGCCAACCTAACAACGACATACTGTGCATCATGGCTTCATTTTGCCCTTTACGTATATGCTCATAGCGTCTTAAAGTTTGGCGATGTGCCCATACCCCACGACTTAAATCGTGTAACAAGGCATCACATAGCACAGCCGCATCGAGGCAGCCAATATTCACCCCTTGCCCAGCTAACGGATGAATGACATGCGCTGCATCTCCCAATAACACCAAGCCATCGCGCACATAAGTTTTGGCTGCACGAGCTTTTAATGGAAATCTGGCGCGTGGCGTTGCCTCAAGCACTTCACCCAACATATGTTGGCTTTGTGCACTGAGCAAGCGACAAAACTCAGCATCATTGAGTTGTGCATATTCCTCGGCATAGTCATCCGGTAAGGTCCATACAATTGACTGCCAATAACCATTTTGGCACGGTTCTAGACTTGCCATCGGCAAATACGCCAAGGGACCGGTGTCTAAAAAGATTTGTCGTGCCACATGCTGATGTGGCTTTTGGGTACGAATAGCACAACTTAAGCCAGCTTGTTGGTAATCTAGTACATCTGTATCAATAAAGGCCTGTTCACGCACAAATGAATTTGCGCCATCTGCCCCAATCACCAGCTTGGTCTTTAACGTTGTACCATCAGCCAAATGAATCCACCACAGAGCATTGCCTTGCTCAACTCGGATAACTTTAACTTGAGTACGATAATCTTGCACTAGACTTTGCATTTGATCTTGAATGGCTAAGTTTAAAATACTTGGCTCAACCATTGCCCCTAAGATCTGCTCTTGCCACGGCGTGTTTAAACTTAGCTGACCAAACATAATGTCGCCATAGCCATTTTTATTCCACACTTGCATACCGCTATATGGCATATAGCGCGCAAGATGTGACCAGACCCCAACAGTTTTAAGCAAATGTATACTCGCCTGACTTAAGGCCAACACCCGTGCATTGCTCTGTGCCAACACTTTATTGCGGTCTAATAAGGGTGCTGCATCAAGTACAGTGGTTTGTATGCCACCTTGCGCCAATAATAAAGCCGTTAAACCACCGACCAGACCACCACCAATAATGACGGCATCTAAGACAGCCTCGGTCATGCTTTAAGTCCCATCGCGTAGTTGGCCACCAAAGGCTTAAATCCGGGAATGGTTTCAAATGCCAATAAACCAGTATTACGAATCAATTTTAAAATAATATTCTGGTTACTAAAACCACGCACCACCAAATCGCAAAAACGAATCACACGTTGTTGATCTTTTAAACGGGCTTGCTCATAGGCTTTGAGCATATTCGGCTCACCAATATCTTGCTTTTGTGCCAATTGCTCAGTTAAGAAACGCAATAACACATAGGCATCACGTAAGCACAAGTTAAAACCTTGCCCTGCTACAGGATGAATAGTATGCGCAGCATTGCCCATTAATACCACACGACCAACCGCTTGTTTTTCAGCTAGTACTTGTGACAATGGATAACTAAAACGCTTACCGGTTTTTTCAAATTTACCCGCACGATCACCATAGGTTTTTTGTAAGGCATCTAAAAAATGTTGATCATTTTCTTCACCTAACCATTCATGCTCAGTGCCTTTTTTAACCGGCCATACCACCGAACGACGATATTCCCCCGGCACCGGCAACAACGCCAATGGCCCTAAAGCACTAAAGCGTTCAAAACCAATATGGGCATGCGGTTTTGAGGTTTGTACCGTGGTCACAATCGCCACTTGATCATATTCATGCGTTGAAAAACCAATACCTAAGGCTTTACGACAAAATGAATCACGACCATCAGCTGCAATCACCAAAGGCGCTTCAATAGTTAAAACTTCATCACCGCGTTTGGCTTCAATATAGGCTAAGTGTTCATCTTGTGTCAGTTGAGTCACTTGCACTCCATCAATGAGCTCGATGTTGTGATGCTCACGAACTTGGGTTAATAAAATCCGACCCAACCATGCATTTTCAATCACTTGACCAAAACTTTCGACTTTTTCTTTTTCGGCAATTAAACGTGCCTTACCAAAGCTGCCTTGCTCGGTAATATCGACCTGTAAAATTGGCGTGGCATATTGTTGCAACACATCCCATAAACCCAACTCTTGGTAAATTTGCACGCTACGACGAGAAAGTGCGGTATTACGAGCATCAAAACTTGAATGGTACGGGGCTAAATTGGCATCCTCATAATTAGGATAAGAAATGGCTTCTAACAGTTTGACCTGAATATTGGCTTTGGCCAACATCAAGGCCAAGCTCAAACCGACCATTCCACCACCGACGATGACAACCTGTTGTTGCAACATATCTATTCCCTAAATCTTTAATGAATTGGTTAAGCCTGCGCCATGAGGGCTTCAATCTCTTCGACTGTTTTGACCACAGCCTGTGTTAATACCAAAGGACCATTGGCTGTGACGACTACATCATCTTCAATGCGAATGCCGATGCCACGCCATTTTTCATCTACGCTTTGGTCATCTGGTGCAATATAAAGTCCCGGCTCAACGGTGACCACCATCCCTTCTTGGTAGTTACGCCACTCATCATTGACTTTATAGCGCCCCACGTCATGCACATCCATACCTAACCAATGGCCTGTACCATGCATGTAAAATTGACGATAGCTTTCTTGGGCAATAATTTTTTCTTTATCACCTTGCATAATGCCTAAATCAAGCAAGCCTTGAACTAAAATATCTACGGCAACATGGTGAGGGTCTTTATACGAACGCCCCACTCTTACTGCATCAATCGCAGCAAGTTGAGCATCTAAAACAATGTTATACAGCGCTTTTTGTTCAGGACTAAAGTGACCATTGACTGGGAAAGTGCGGGTAATATCTGAAGCATACAACTCATATTCACAAGCAGCATCAATCAAGACTAAATCGCCATCTTTAAGAACTTGATTATTTTCTACATAATGTAAGATACAGGCGTTTTCACCACCACCGACAATACTGTTATAAGACGGCACACAGCCATGCTGACCAAACACATAATTGAGTTCTGCTTCAAGCTGATACTCCATCATGCCGGGTTTGACCGTCTGCATAGCACGCGTATGCGCTTTTGCTGAAATATCAGAGGCAATTTGCATCAAGGCAATTTCTTGTGCGTCTTTATGTAAACGCATTTCATCTAATACAGCATCTAATTGCAGCATTTGATCAGGTGCATGTGTGCCACGGCGTGATTCGCCATTGGCATTGGCGAGCCATTTGGCCACGCGCGCATCAAATGCTGCATTTTGCCCAACACGGTAATACAAGCGATCTTTATCAAGTAACTTCTCAATGATTTCTTCATCAAGCAGATCTATGGCATAGGCTTCATCGGCATCAAAGTCGTCAATTGCACCATCAACACCAGCACGATAACCGTTCCAAATTTCCATGTCACGGTCACGTTCACGGCAGAACAAACTGTAGCTATAGCCTTCTTCTAAATCATCAAAGGTTTCAATCACAGCGACTGCTTCAGGTTCAGCAAATCCGGTTAAGTAAAAAAAACTACTGTCGGCACGGAATTTGTAATCTGCATCGCGGTTACGCATATACACTTGATTGGTGGCAATAATCGCAATACTACGCGGTCCCATCTGCTCGGCTAAGCGATCACGACGGGCTTGAAAATCAGCTTGAGTGAGTTTTGTCATGGAGAAGTTCTTCTAAAAAAGTGGCGCTTGCCTTAGCTTGGACGGTCCGGTGTAAACATTTCTACCACATCTTGTGCAGTTTCAGCATTCATCGCAGCAGCAATCTTAGACTTTGCTTGGTAGTTTTGTAACAAAGAACTCTCAGCAACAGCCACTTTGTCACGCCCCATCGACAAGCTAATTGGAATTAAACGAATAAACTCATATAACTCTTGATAGCTTTGCTCGCCTTCTTCGTCATTGTCTGATTCGTCAAATTCAACCGCAGCCACATCTTGTAAATGCTCAATCAGCTCGAGCTCATCGGCACGAATATGCCCCGATGCCAAACCAAAACCAAGTACAACACCCGCAGCCCAATCAGCCAAGGCTTGTACGCGCTCTGCTAAAGCATGCTCATCATCTGGCAATAATGGCAGATAGTCGAGTTCATCTTCTGATAAGGCATGTGCAATATCTTCAGCTTCTTGTGCCAACATCTGTAAACCTTCATCGTCTAAAGGTGGCACATTTAAGGTCGCTAAAATTTGCTGCCATTCACTTGCCGTTGGCGCTTCGGCCACACACACAATACCGGTAACTAAACCGTGTAATTCACTTGGGCTTGAAATTTCTTCAATCTCGGCAAAATTGCCTTCCCACTCTGTCCAACCTGAAATATCGTCTTGCATTCGCTTATCCAATCTCTATACTTCGTATATATTACCTTTGTTTGCAATACTGTGCGACTCCGTTATGTTAGAAGAATTACAGCGTCTTCAGGCGCATATTGCTGCCCTAAAAGCACAAGTTGAACACTACGAGCAACAAAACCAGTTGCTCTATACCACTCAAACTCATGAAGCTGAGCGTTATCAGGCTGAGATTGAGCAAAAAACTGCCACAATTTCACAAAAGCAGCAAGAAATTGAGCGCTTAACTGAAAAAGCCACTCAAACCAACAAGCAACTTAAGCAGGTAACGCACGATGCTGCAGCGCTTGCTGATCGTTATAATCGTTTAGAAAAAAGTTGTAACGATCTTAAAAGCCGCTTTCAAGAACTGTTAGCGGAGCGCAATGAGTTACGTGTTGCACAGGAAAATCTACATCATCAACAGCAACAAAGCCAACTACAAATTGAAGCTTTGCAACAAGAACGTGGGCGCTTATTGCAAAAAAATGAACTTGCTCAAGCCAAAGTTGAAGCCATTATTCAACATTTAAGCGTGCTTGGTGGTGCTGAAGATCCGCACATTGATGACATTCATCAGATTGCTCAACTCAAACAAGAGGATGTGTAAATGAGCGAACAAATTCCTGTTGATTTGCGTGTCTTAGGGCATAGCTTTCGCCTTGCTACAACTGTTGAAAAACAACCTGAGCTTGAACGTGCAGTTGACTTACTCAATGAAAAGTATGAAGAGTTTCGCCGTAAAGCTCCGCGTATGGAGCCAAGTAAACTCATTATTATGGTGGCTTTAGAATTAACCCAAGAGGTGTTATCGCTTAATAAAAGTGTACAAGAATATGAGCACTGTCAAATTTTGATGAGCAATCTACTTAACGAGCTTGATCAATACAGTGTAGAACATCCAAGTCCACTCAAAACCGAATAAGCGTACAAACTGTAGACAACTGCAATGCAACTTTACACGCAATGCTATGACAAAAGTTGCCAAGCGCCACAGTTAGGTTATACTTACCCTACATCTGAGGTGTTCGCCAGCGGGTCTATTCCCCTGAGCCGATACTTAAACTTACGGATTGTGTTCTGCATATTTAGAGCGTATGCCCACCTTGAGTGGGAAACCCGGCAAGTATGCGTCGCGTCCACCTTGAACTCTTCGGGTTCAAGGGTAATGACATGCAGCGGCACCGTCGGATAAAAAAATTCTATAAAAAATCCCAGCACTAGAGGCTGGGATTTTTTTATGCGCCTAACATACGGTAATGCTCGGCTTCGCTTTGACGTAACTCATCATAATGCGTTGGATTAAAAGCACAGGCACTCATTACATTTACAAGCAATACAGCACATACGACCTTAAACATGAAGACACCTATTGTTTAAATACGGGAGAAAAAAATTGCATGGATGCACTATAGACAAGATCACCCAATAGTTAAAACTGTTAAATTTAATTATTTCCATCTAAAAAATAGATTGATTTTTTGCTACATTTTTCCCACTGTAATCGCGTTATGAATCGCTTTAAAATAGTTGCATCTTGAGTAAAAAAGAGAATTTGCTTGGCAAGGACTGTCTACATTTTCATAAAACAACAATCAAACGCTCAAATCTTATGATTGCATTCTTATTCTTAAAACGCTTTGAGCGCTATTGATGAAAACCGTATAGGTGAATCTATGTGCAACTATAAAGCAGTACTATTGGCCGCATCTGTAGTGGCGTTGGTGGGTTGTCATAAGCAAGCCAAACCACCATCATATGTTGAAGTACCTCCTATTCAAACCATTCCACAAGCGGTGGAACACATTAACCTAACCTCAGACACTTTATTTAAATTTAATACTGCGCATATGGCAGCTTTAACACCTACGGGTCGCGCCAAACTTGACGAAGTTGTCACTGCCTTAAACAAAGGCTATATCAGTTTACAATCGGTTGAGTTGATCGGACATACCGACCGTTTAGGCAAAGCGGATTACAACTATAATTTAGGTATGCAGCGCGCGAAAACCGTACACAACTATTTAGTTTCACGCGGTATACCTGCCAACGTAATCTCGTACAAAAGTGCCGGTGAAAATCAACCCGTCACCAATGGCTGCGCCCAAGTCACCCCACGTGCCAAGTTAATCCAATGTTTACAGCCCGACCGACGTGTCACTGTTACAGTGCGTGGTATGAAAAATGCCAATTAATCTCAAAATCCTGAGCTAACAAGCTCAGGATTTTGCTTTTTAATGATCTGCATTTTAGTATGAGCTAAAATTAAAGCTTGATTTTCACTTTTTATGTCCGCTTCACTGATCACCTTAAGACGACAATTACGCCAACAACGGCGTAGTATTGGTCGTTACACACAACGTCAAGCCCAATATCGGGTGTGCACGCAATTGTTTAAAGCACCCTGCTTTGCCCATAGCCAACATATTGGTGTGTATTTAAATGCTTTTGGTGAAGTTTATACTCGCCACATCATTTTGGAATGTTTCCGCCTTAAAAAATCTGTATATTTACCCATGATTTGCAGTATGAATCAGCATTTGGTTTGGGTAAAAATTTCAAAACAGCAGTACTTGACCCGACGTTTTGCTATGCATCCTTTAGGCATGCAACAAGCGATGCAAGGTCGCGGGCGCATGGTCAAGTGCCTTGATTTGGTTATTATGCCCTTATTGGCCTGCGATTACAGGGGTACACGCTTAGGTATGGGCGGTGGTTTTTACGATAAAACCCTATCTCGTGCGCCACAAAAACCGTATCGTTTGGGTTTGGCACACGATTTTCAATTACTTGAACAAACCTTAATACGCCAAGTGTGGGATCAACCGCTTGATGCCTTACTGACACCGCAACATTTTTTAAAATTTCAGCGTTAATTTAGGTATAAGTACTCAATTTTTCTAGTTTTCATAGAAATTATTACATTTTACCCTTGTATTTTTAAAATTACCCATCACTATTAAATCATGGCAACACCGTTGTCACTTAGGAGTGCCCATGTCTGAAATTACGATGAATGAAGAAACCTTAGCACTACAGGTGCCAAGCATACTACCCCTTTTAGCGCTACGTGATGTTGTGGTGTATCCACACATGCAAATTGCGCTGTTTGTTGGTCGTGAAAAATCGATCAGTGCAGTTGATGTGGCTCGTGACAGTGACAATCTTGTATTTGTAGTTGCACAAAAAGATTCGCTTACAGAAGAAATTGACCACGATAATTTATATCAATACGGTACTGTCGCGAAGATTGTGCAAGTTGTAAATCACGAAAATGATGAAAACTGTATTAAGGTCCTGATAGAAGGCCTGTATCGTGCCAAACTTGAACGCATTATTGATCAAGACAGCCACTTAACTGCCGAGCACAGTTTAAGCCCTATGAGCGTAAGCCTTGAGCCTGAAACTCAAGCCACCCGCCTGCTTGAATTGCGTGCCTTATTTGCACAATACGCCGAGACCAAGTTACGTAATGCCCGTGAACTGATTGCTGCTGCCAATAAGATTGATGACGTGTTGCAATTACTATTCTTTGTGGCCACACGTATTCCGCTCAATATTGATGTTAAGCAAAAATTTTTAGAACACGATGAATTTGAAGCACATTTAACTGAACTCATGAGCTATTTGCTGCAACAGTCTGAAGAACAACAGATTGAGCAAACCTTGCATGAATCAGTTAAACGCCAAATGGAAAAAAATCAGCGCGAATACTTTTTAAATGAAAAAATGAAAGTCATTCAGCGCGAACTTTCTGACATGAATGGCGGTGCTGAAGATGATGTGGCAGAAATTGAGCGTCGTTTAAGCGAAGCCGATTTACCTGAGCATGTGCGCAAAAAAGCTGAAAATGAGTTTCGTAAATTAAAAGCCATGCAACCTGCTTCAAGTGAAGCGGCGGTGGTACGTAATTATTTAGAAGTGATTTTGGATACGCCTTGGAATAAAGCCAGCAAAGTCAGCATCAACTTAAATAAAGCGCAAGAAATCCTAGATAGTGATCATTATGGTCTAGATGATGTTAAAGACCGTATTGTTGAATATCTTGCTGTTCAGTCGCGTGTGAAAAAACTGCGTGGTCCAATTTTATGCTTGGTCGGTCCTCCAGGGGTAGGTAAAACCTCACTTGGTGAATCAGTTGCCAAAGCCACAGGACGTGAATTTGTACGTATGGCCTTAGGTGGCGTGCGTGACGAAGCAGAAATTCGTGGTCACCGTCGTACTTATATTGGTGCGATGCCGGGTAAAATCGTGCAGTCTTTAAGCAAAGTTGGGGTTAAAAACCCACTATTCTTGCTCGATGAAATCGATAAGATGGCACAAGATTATCGTGGTGATCCTGCTTCTGCGCTACTTGAAGTGCTTGATCCATCTCAAAACAGTAAATTCAATGATCATTATTTAGATCTTGATTTGGATTTATCGGAAGTGATGTTTATTTGTACTGCTAACAGTATGAATATTCCTGAAGCTCTACTTGACCGTATGGAAGTGATTCGTCTACCGGGTTATACCGAAGATGAAAAAGTCAATATTGCTGAGCGCTATCTTGTACCCAAAGCGATTAAGAACAATGGTTTACGCGCTAAAGAATTGACTGTACACGAAGAGGCAATCCGTGACATCGTACAACGCTATACGCGTGAAGCCGGTGTGCGTAGTCTTGAGCGTGAAGTGTCAAAGATTGCCCGTAAAGTAGTTAAAGAAGCGGTGAGCAAAAAAGCCAAGAATCTGCAAATTGAAGTCAATTCAAATAATTTGCCAGAGTACTTAGGACCGCATAAATTTGACTTTGGTATGGCAGAAGAAGAAGCTCAAGTGGGTCGTGTCAATGGCTTGGCTTGGACTTCTGTAGGTGGTGAGTTACTGACCATTGAAGTGGCTGCTGTACCAGGTAAAGGCAAATTTATTACCACCGGTTCGTTAGGCGATGTCATGAAAGAGTCCATTACTGCGGCAATGACTGTGGTACGGACTCGCGCAGACGAGCTCGGTATTGAAGCATCTCGCTTTGAAGAAACTGATGTGCATGTACATTTACCAGAAGGTGCAACACCAAAAGATGGTCCATCTGCAGGTTTAGCTTTAACCTTAGCGCTTGTATCTGCATTCACTAAAATTGCGATTCGTGCTGATATTGCTATGACAGGTGAAACCAGTCTAAGTGGTCGTGCAATGCGTATTGGCGGTTTAAAAGAGAAGCTATTAGCAGCCCATCGTGGTGGCATCAAACTTGTATTTATCCCACAAGATAACGTACGTGACTTGGCTGAAATTCCAGACAATGTAAAAGAAGGTCTTGAAATCAAAGCGGTTAAATCAATTGATGAAATTTTAGCAATCGGTTTAGTTCAACAACCTAAACCTTTGGTGAAAAAGCCATTAGTAAAAAGCAGCAGCGATGAACAAGTGGCACGTCACTAAGTGTTAAACTGCCAAAAGAGCGCTACGGCGCTCTTTTTTTATGTAAATTTTTATATCTATAACTTGCAATCAACTCGATTTAACCGCACTTTAAAACACATATGCAATACATTTAGGTATTGGTTTTGGTCATCTGTGTCTCCAGACGGATGATCTTTATAATCGCAGTCCTTTGGCTTTTAAGGACTGCTTTTTTTATGGTGCTACCTCTAAACTTGTCACAACACCATCTACTACAGCCGCCATTTTGGTATAGTCTAAACGCTTTAATTCTACCTCGGCCCGGTATTGATTTTTATTACGATACTGCCCTGTATCGGTAATTAATACAGCGGGTAAATCATAATGCCAATAACTTTGATGATCGCTATCTTCAAAAACATTCATGAAAGGCAAACTAAAGCGTTCACATTGTAATTGATTCAAGTTTTGCATAGCTTCACAGTAATTCTGCGCCAATTGACGCGATTTTAAATTACTCACTGCTGCAATAAAATTTCCATGGCTTGGATAAATCCATTGAAGACCTGCTGGGTAATCTTGCACTGAATCGGCATCATAAAAGCCGATTTGATCAAAGATATAAACACCATGTATGCTGTCTTTTACCGCGCTTAAACTTTTGGCATGCCGTAAACTCCCCATCGCTTCTGTTTGGGTATAAGGTGCGGTTGCTAGACTATAAAATACAAAATCTACATTATGTTTTAAATTGGTTTTTCTTTGGCTTAAAACATGTGCAGCTTCTAATACCGCAGCCACGCCTGAGGCATTTCCATTAATACCATGACTGTCAATTTTGGTATCATAATGCGCTCCTAAGATCACCTTATCAGGACGCCCGACATTTAAACTACACACCACATTACGATACTGTTTATGATTAAGATGGACATTTTGGTACTGACAAGGAATTGAAAATAAACGCATTTGTTCATTTAGCCATGCTGCCGTGCGATTAAGCTCATCGGGATATTTGCCATGTCTTGGATATTGCATAGGACCTAAAACTTGGCTGACAAAGAGTTTTAAGTTTTCAGGCTGTGCTTGAGGTAACCCTGCCTCAGCAAAACTTGTGAGCAGTGTGCCACCTGCCAACAAACCACATTTGATTAAGCGCATTTATTTTTATTCCTAGTCGCGATGAGTGCTGCTTTTTCTTTCTATAAAACATGAATCTTGCCTTGTTTTCAAGTGACTTGCGCCTAAAGTCAGGCCTGCGGTATATACTATTAAGCTGTTTTAGTGGCAAGTATTGACTATGAAAATTCGTATTTTAACCATTGGGCAAAAAATGCCTGCTTGGGTATTGACTGGTTTTGAAGATTATTTCAAACGTATTCAACCATTTGTACAAACACAAATTGTTGAATTACCTATGGCTAAGCGTGGTAAAAATGACTCTGAAGCCGATATTTTAAAATACCGTAATATTGAAGGCGATAGTATTTTAAATGCCATGAAAGGCAACGAAGTGTTAATTGCTTTAGAAGTTGGCGGACGTGAATTAAGTACCGAAAAATTAGCCGACACCATGAAAGCTTGGATGCTTGAAGGTCAAGATATTGTTTTAGCTATTGGTGGTCCAGATGGTCATTCAGAAGCGGTGCGTAAAGCGGCAGCTTGGCATTGGTCATTGTCTAAACTGACCCTGCCGCATCCATTGGTTCGTGTGATGCTGATTGAACAGCTGTACCGTGCCATGAGTATTAATCACAACCATCCTTACCATCGGGCTGGATGACGTTTCATATTTGCAACAATACGTTGAAAAAATCCAAATTACATAGAACGCTGACTTTTGGCACAATCCTTCTCATGATTGAACTTGGTATACCGATATGGACTTAAAAACTCTTCCTGGCTTATTTATTTCTCATGGCTCTCCAATGCTTGCGCTTCACCCTGAGCAAGTGGGTCCAGCTTTAGCACGTTTAGGCCTAAATTTACCTAAACCTCAGGCGATTGTGGTCATGTCAGCGCACTGGGAAAGTCAGGCTTTAGAGGTCAGCACAGCGACTCGTCCTGACACTTGGCATGATTTTGGTGGCTTTCCACGTGAGTTGTATGAAATTCGCTACCCGGCTCCTGGGGCACCTGAGCTTGCTGAGCGCATTTTGGCCGATTTAGCTGCAGCAGGCTTCACCGCCCATGCCAATAGCAGCCGCGCACGCGACCACGGCGTTTGGATGCCACTGTTACATATGTACGCCGATGCAGACATTCCTGTCATCTCCATTTCATTACCAATGCACATGAGCAGTGATGAAATTTACCAAATTGGAAAGACCCTGAGCGTATTGCGTCAAGAACAAATTTTATTGATTGGTTCAGGCAGCATTACCCATAACTTATATGCTTTGGTTAGAGATGGTCGTACACAAGATGTGCCTGTATGGGCATCAAGCTTCCGCAATTATGTGGTGAGTAAATTACAGCATGGGGATATAGAAGCGGTATTGGATTGGAAAAATATTCCATATGTGCAGCAAAACCATCCCACTATTGAGCACTTTGCCCCATTATTTTTTGCGATGGGTACAGGATCACGCTTTAGTATTGTACATAGCAGCTTTACGATGGGCTCACTAGGCATGGACCTTTATCGCTTTGACTAAATGCTGTATGACCAAACGGATACATTTTGCTAACTAAATCTTGCAAAGTATCCGTTTATTTTTGATTATATTAAAAACTATCTCACCATAATCTAAATAATCTTATGCGCTTTTCTTATTTTGCCTTAGCTTTATTGCCTTTGACTTTAGCCGCTTGCCAATCGAATGACATTCAACGAGTACAAGACCAAGCCATGCACATCATTCAAAAGCAAAACCCAAGCAAAACCTTAACTGCTTATACATGGCACGCCGACACAGGCGCCAAAAAACCCATGGTACTGAGTTTTATGGATGGTCGTTTGAGTATTCAAACCACATGTAATAGCTTAGGTTCAACATGGCGTGTTGACAATAATACCCTGATCATGGGCAACACCATGATGACCCAAATGGCCTGTTCACCTGCCGATACACGCCAAGAAACCCTTGCCATTAAACTGCTCGATCAACCTGCTGTGCCTTTTGTCCTTGATTTGACCGACCGTCAACGCCCAACTTTAACGCTCATGGATGCCACAGGTCAGCGTTATGTGTTCACGGGTCATATGACACCTGAAACCTTGTATCAAGGTGAAGCTCAAGTGATGTTTTATGAAATCCACCCAAACACCAAAAATTGTACTGGTGTTGTGGCACAACAATGTTTGCAAGTCAAAGAAATTCGCTATGACCAACAAGGTTTAAAAACCTATCAAGATGCCAATTGGAGTCTATTTTATGACGCTATCCAAGGTTATCAACATAGTCCCAACGAACGCCAAGTCATTCGAGTGAAACGCTATAGCATTAAAAATCCTGCCGCAGATCAATCTAAGTATGTTTATATTCATGATATGACGGTTGAACGTGGTCGCATTTAAATCACGTCATAAAAAAACCGCTCAATTGAGCGGTTTTTTTTGCTTTACCAATTAAAAATTAGTAAACACCTTGTGCAAG
Organism: uncultured Acinetobacter sp.; assembly: GCF_947624825.1. Taxonomy (GTDB): domain Bacteria; phylum Pseudomonadota; class Gammaproteobacteria; order Pseudomonadales; family Moraxellaceae; genus Acinetobacter. Next base: position 11,344 of record NZ_CANQLZ010000023.1, on the reverse strand, counting down.
CATGGCATCAGCCACTTTTACAAAGCCTGCAATGTTCGCGCCATCTACGTAGTTAACAGTACCATCTTCTTTAGTACCAAACTTCACGCAGTTACGGTGAATTTCTTTCATGATTGCGTGTAAACGCTCGTCTACTTCTTCAAATGTCCAACCTAAACGCAATGCATTTTGTGACATTTCAAGACCCGAAGTGGCTACACCACCTGCGTTAGATGCTTTACCTGGTGCATATAGAATTTTCGCTTCTACGAATTTCTCAACAGCAGCTAAAGTAGATGGCATATTTGCGCCTTCAGCAACGCACATCACACCGTTGGCAAGAAGTTGATCAGCATCATCTGCAGCTAATTCATTTTGCGTAGCACATGGAAGCGCGATATCACATTTGATTGACCAAGGACGTTGACCCGCTAGGTATTCAAAACCATGCTTTTGGGCAAATTCTGAGATACGACCGCGTTTTACGTTCTTCAAATCCATCACTTCTTGCAGAAGTTCTTCAGTGAAACCATCTTTTACATAGACTGTACCGTTAGAGTCAGACAATGACACCACTTTGGCACCTAAGTATATGGCTTTTTCAGCTGCATATTGTGCAACGTTACCTGAACCTGAAATGGTAACAACTTTATCTTTAAAGCTCTCGCCACGAGTTTTGAGCATTTCTTCAGCAAAGTAAACAGTACCAAAGCCAGTTGCTTCAGGACGTGCTAAAGAACCACCAAAAGTTAAACCTTTACCTGTAAATACGCATGAAGTGTCATTGCTGAGCTTCTTCATCATACCTGCCATATAACCCACTTCACGGCCACCTACACCAATATCGCCCGCTGGGATATCTGTGTTTGAACCTAAGTGACGGTACAATTCGATCATTAACGCTTGGCAAAAACGCATGATTTCGCCTTCAGACTTACCCTTAGGATCAAAGTCTGAACCGCCTTTACCACCGCCCATTGGCAATGTGGTTAAAGCATTTTTAAAGGTTTGTTCAAAACCTAAGAATTTTAAGATTGAAAGGTTTACAGATGGATGGAAACGCATACCACCTTTATACGGACCAATCGCTGAGTTGTACTGAACACGGAACGCACGGTTAACGTGAGTTTGACCTTGGTCATCGACCCAAGAAACGCGGAATTGAATCGCACGCTCAGGTTCTACTAAACGCTCAAGCAAACCATGGGCTGCGTATTGAGGGTTCTTTTCAATAAATGGCCAAAGACTGGTCATAACTTCTTCAACGGCTTGAAGAAACTCTGGTTGATATGCATCACGTGTTTTAACGTAATCTAGGAACTCGTTAAGGCTGTTGTATTTCAACGCTTAATCCTCAGCAGAAAGTGGATCAAAATTGGTCAAAATTTCAATCAATGATATATTTTGGCGCAGACAATTTAATATCTTTTGTTAACAATCAGCAACAGTTTTTTGAAAAAAACTTTTTTTTAGATTTAATAACAACCATTTAAATTAATTTATGCAACTTTTTTTCATGAATTTTAAAACAATTTATTATTGATAAAAATCAACTCAATCGCGCTGTTTTGCACAAATTATGAGCTGTTTTTATCCAACAGATTTTGTGCTTAAAACATGTTAATATTCCGCTTTTATCTGCTTGTTTTCTTGTTGCCCTTCGACTTACAAGATTTTTAACTTATGAACGCTCAAATCTCTCTCATTCAACAAATTGATCATCTGTTGCCGCAAACTCAATGTGGTCTATGTGGCCATCGTGATGGCTGTTTACCGTATGCCAAGGCTATTACTGAGGGAGAAGCTGCCAATAAATGTGTACCCGGTGGTCAACCTGTTGCAAATGCGCTTGCAAGGCTGCTCAAGCGCCCTCAACTTGAGGCTGAGCCGAGTGCATGGCCTATCCAAGTGGATGGCCGTCCGCAGCAAATGAAGGCGGTTATACGTGAAGATGAATGTATTGGCTGCACCAAATGCATCAGCGCCTGCCCTGTAGATGCCATTTTGGGTGCAGGTAAACTCATGCATAGCGTGTTATCAGATTTATGTACAGGTTGCGAGTTATGTATCGCACCTTGCCCTGTTGATTGCATTGATTTAATTCCAGACCCCGATCCCTTGCCGTCCGAAGACATCCGTATTGCCCAGCAAAATGATTTGCGTGCCCGATATTACGCCCATATCCAACGCGAAGAAAAACGTCAGCTTGACCGTAAAGGACCTGTAGTACGTGCTGAAATTAATACCCAACTTTTTGCACAATTAACACAAAATGACGTGCACACACCGCATATTGAAGTTGCACAGAAAAAGCGTGACTTATTGGCAACCTTGGACACAAAGAGCACCATTGAGCTTGCCAAATTACGCACGCAAATTAAAAAATTAGAAAAACAATTAACTGTACGTGATGATGCCAGCAAACGTGCCTTATTGCAGGATTTACAGCAACAGTTACATGCATTAGGAGCTTAAGATGTTAAATGCTCGTGCTCAACCTGTAAAAAACATGACCAAAAAGCAAGTACAGATTTTTTTTGAACGTTTACGTGAACAACGTCCACATCCACAAACTGAACTGAACTTTTCGAGTCCTTTTGAACTGTTGGTTGCCGTCACTTTATCAGCACAAGCCACCGATGTCAGTGTCAATAAAGCCACCGATAAGTTATTTCCAGTAGCCAATACACCCGAAGCCATTTATGCCTTGGGCGTTGAAGGTTTAAAACATTATATTAAAACCATTGGGCTCTATAATTCTAAGGCTGAAAATGTGATTAAGGCCTGCAAAATGTTGATAAATTTGCATAACAGCCAAGTGCCAAGTAATCGTAAAGATTTAGAAGCCCTACCCGGTGTTGGGCGTAAAACTGCCAATGTGGTGCTTAACACAGCATTTGGGCAACCCACGATGGCGGTCGATACGCATATTTTTCGTTTAGGCAATCGCACAGGATTAGCTTTAGGTAAAGATGTACTTGAAGTTGAGCAACGTCTACTTAAAGTAATTCCCAAAGAATTTATGCTCGATGCGCACCATTGGCTGATTTTACATGGGCGTTATTGCTGCATTGCCCGTAAACCCAAATGCCATGAATGCGTGGTCAGCGATGTCTGCAATTGGCCAGATCGTTTTGATTTTGGCGCCAGTAAACCCATTATGGTCAAAAATATCGATGCTTAAGCCATCGATATTTTTTTAGGTTTGGTTATTTGTCTTGCTGCTGTTTATCGCGCTGTTGTTGCAATTTAGGATGAATTTTATATTGCTTTGAGCTGCCCACATCACGCTGTTGCTGTTGGGTTTGACGTAACATTTTAAAACTGATGTAAATCAGGCCGAATAATAGAATTAAACCGACGACGACTAACACAATCGCACCAACTTTTAGCACACCTAACTCTCAACACAATAAAAAAGAGCCCTAATATGACTTAGGACTCTTTTAATGTCAAAACAAGTCAAAAACTTATTTTGCATCACCTAAAATGGCAAAAAGATCAGTTTGTACGTCATCAATTGGACGTAAACCGTTTAATTTGTCATAGGTCGGTGCATTTTCACCTGATGCAGCACGGCTTTGATAGAAGCCAACAAGCTGTTCAGTTTCAGCGTGGTATGAACCTAAACGCTTGCGAATGGTTTCTTCTTGGTCATCGGCACGTTGTACCAAGTCTTCACCTGTTTCATCATCTTTACCTTCCACTTTTGGTGGGTTATAAACGATGTGATACACACGACCCGACGCAGGGTGCTGACGGCGGCCTGATAGGCGTTGTACGATTTCTTCATCTGGTACATCAATTTCAATCACGTGATCAATATTGATGCCTTCTTTTTCTAAAGCTTCAGCTTGCGGAATGGTACGTGGGAAACCATCAAAGATACAGCCATTAACACAATCTGGCTGTGCAATACGTTCTTTGACTAAACCAATAATCAGCTCGTCTGAAACTAAGCCACCACTTTCCATGACGCTTTTAGCTTTTAGACCAAGTTCTGTTCCTTCACGAATTGCAGCACGGAGCATATCACCGGTTGAAATTTGTGGGACATTGTAGCGCTTACAGATCAACTGAGCTTGTGTACCTTTACCTGCTCCAGGTGGTCCGAGTAAGATAATGCGCATAATAAAAACATCCTCATGTTTAACATGTATATGACACTTCAAGCGATTGGCCTGTCAGCATCGATTTTATAAGAAAGCCACAAACAAATGTATTAAGCCGGCTAAGAATCCGGTTACCCCCCCCAATACAATCAAAATCCATTCGTCTTCTTGAAATGCAGGACGTAACAAATTCTGAAACTCTTGTGGCGTTAGGTCTCGAATACGTTCACGGAACATTTGATAGATTTTCTGTGCACGGCTCGCATTAAAGGCTGGGTCGCATACAGGCACCATCGTAATTTCAATTGAACGATCAATCAAGTCTGTCTTGAGCTTTGCATACTCTTTTGGGCCCAAAGACAGCTGTAAAGTGGTCCGCACCAATGGCGTATCCATAATTTGGTTGATATGTCGCTTGACGATGCGACGTGTACGATCTTTACGACTACCATACATCATTTCAGTCATAATGGTTTTTAAAGTAATGAGCTCTTCGGTCACGATCTTGGCAAATACAGTAGACACTTCATCTTGACGCTTCATAAACGCGCCTTGAATGTTGTAAGTGCCCATACGCGGCACAATCGGTTTGATCCAAGGAAATTGATGATCTTGGGTACGGGTAAAAAATTGCGGATAACGTACCGGATGTGGCAGCATGGGATTAAACACCATCCAAATGGCAATCCAGTTGGTGAGTAAACCCCAAATTGCCGCCCAAATAGGCACTGTCCAATGCCATGGCACCACAAACCAAATCACCATTTGGATCAGACCAAACACCACCCCAATCAATGCACTGATATGCCAAATGAAGTTAATTTCTTTTTGACCGACCGTTAAAAACATACGCACCATTAAACGACGGTCACCTTCCATACGACGCACAATCATTTCACGCATATCAACCAAATTTTCCACGTTCAGGGTCAATTCGGTAACCAATTCTTTTAAAATGTTGGGCAGTTGTTTATGAGCTTGCGCAAAAATTCGGCGTTTAATGGCATAAGGTACGTTTTCCCATAAAATGGGATTACGCTCAAGCATGACCTCTTCAATTAAGGTTTCTAAGTCGGCATCAATTTGCATACCAATGATGTCTGCCATTTCGTCAGGGTCCATGGCATGTAAAAATTCTTGTAAGGACCCTAATTTTGACAAGGCATTGTCGGTAATCACCCCTGAGATATGCCCCGCTTTGCGTGGCACAATCCCCTGCCAACCCACAGGAATAGGACCGATATGAAAGCCCCAAAAATTAACTGGGAAAAATACCATTTTGAGTGCCATCCATACATGCGCCCATGTCACAAATGCAGTGACAGGTACAATACTCATTACACCCCAAAAATCAGGTCGATTTAAAAATGCAAGCCATAGTTCATGGATGTACTCAAGCATGTAAGGATTCCAAAGCAGGTTGGGTGACGTAACAGCTAAAATTACAGTTCATTAAGCTGCTCTATCATAACCATTTTTTGAATCAGGCGTCACTTAACTGTGTTAAGAAAATGTATTACTACACTTAATATAAAGCAGATATCTTTCATTTAAACTGCAAAGCCTAGAGCTTGATTTTTTATCAACTTCATTATGAAAAGATTTGATCAAGTCACGCAAAATTGCAGCATATGCGCTAGAATAGTGCTCTTCGTTTTTCGCCTCATTTAAAAGCCGATTGTGTATGAAACAGCACTTGCCCCTTAAAAATGTCCAACAGGAAAAGCGCATTTTTCGCAATCGTGTCTTTATTGCCATGGGGATTGTGGCGTTTTTTTTATTGCTGTTGGTGTCTCGCTATGCCTATTTGCAAATTGTCAGTTATGAAGAATTTCATACTGCCTCTGATAAAAACCGCATTCGCTTGCAACCGCTCGCCCCTGCACGTGGTTATATTTATGACCGTAATGGCGTGTTATTGGCCGATAATTATCCAGTATTTTCAGCAACGCTCAGCCGCGCTGATGTTGACGACATTGAGGCTACTTTAGCGCGCTTAACACCAGTTTTAGCGTTAAGCGAAGAGGATATTAAAGGTTTTCAAAGCCGTATTAAAACCTCTCGAAAAACTGAACGTGTGGCGATTAAGCTCAATTTAACTGAACAAGACATTGCCAGATTTAGCGAAATTAAATATCAATTTCCCGGTGTAAATATTGAAACGCAAATGACGCGCTATTACCCACATGGTGATTTATTTGCCCATGTGATTGGCTATGTGGGGCGTATTAACGATAAAGAACTCAAAAAAATTGATAAAGATGCGTATGCCGGCACCAACTTAATTGGCAAGATTGGGGTTGAAAAATCATATGAAGATTTATTGCATGGCGTACCGGGCAATGAATCGGTCGAGGCCGATGCTTTTGGTAACGTATTGCGCCATTTAGGGCGTAAAGATCCCATTCGGGGGAATGATTTATTTTTATCGCTTGACTATGGTTTACAAGTGGTGGCTTCACAACAATTGGCAGGTCGCCGTGGTGCCATTGTGGCCATGGACCCCAATACAGGCGAAATTTTAGCTTTAGTGTCTAGCCCAAGTTTTAACCCTAACTTATTTGTGACCGGTATTAGCCATAAAGATTATTCAGCACTACGCGACAACCTTGATCAGCCCTTATATAACCGTGCAGTACAAGGGGTTTATCCACCCGGCTCTACCATTAAACCGATGTTTGGTTTAGGCGGCATTCATTATGGTTATGTCAATTGGCAAACGGCCATTTCAGACCCAGGTTACTTTACTTTACCGGGCGACAGCCACCGTTTCCGTGACCATAAAAAATCAGGTCATGGCACTGTCAATATGCATAAAGCCCAAGTGGTGTCTTGTGATACCTACTTTTATGTCTTGTCTTATCGTATGGGCATTGAAAAAATGGATGCATGGATGCGTCAGTTCGGATTTGGTGAAAAAACCGGTGTGGATTTGCCGAGTGAAAGTTCCGGTTTGTATCCTAACCCTGCTTGGAAGCTGCGCACCCGTGATGCCAAATGGCTTAAAGGTGAAACCATTTCGGTGAGTATTGGACAAGGTGCCTTTACCTCCACTCCCCTACAATTGGCGATGGCCACTGCCATTACTGCCAATCAAGGCTTAAAAGTTACCCCTCATGTGCTACGTGAAAGCCGTGGCGCCAAAAACTTTAAAGTCCATAATGGTACCAATGGCAGCATTGACTTTAATGGCAAAGCTGAAGATTGGATCAAAATGCGTGATGCCATGGTTGACGTGATTCAGTCAGGTACAGGTAAAGGCATTAAAAGTGGGTTGCAATATCAAATTGCCGGTAAAACTGGTACAGCACAGGTTAAAAGTATTGCACAAGGCAAACGCTATAACGAAGCCTTACTCAATGAACGTCAACTTGACCATGGTTTATTTGTAGGCTTTGCCCCTGCTGAAAAACCGCAAATTGCCATTGCAGTCATTTTAGAAAATGGCCGTGGTGGTAGTGCGGCAACTGCACTTGCACGTCCTATTTTTGACTATTGGCTACTTAAACGTGATGAGCAACCGATTCGTCCTGATGCCGCTCAAGTAAGCGGTGGCCTAATGACCGCCGGCTTAAAGCCAAGTGAACTCCCAAGTGGCAACAATGTATTACAAGCCGACCAAGCGGCTGTACCCAATACCACCACGCCTACTAACCGAGATTAAACATGAAAAACCAATTACGTATTATTGGTGGCGAATGGAAACGTCGCCAACTACCCTTTGCCAGCATTGAGGGTTTACGTCCAACACCTGACCGTGTGCGTGAAACCTTATTTAATTGGTTAATGTGGGATGTTCAAAATGCGCAGGTTTTAGATCTGTGTACCGGTTCAGGCGCGTTGAGTTTTGAAGCATTATCGCGTGGTGCTAGCAATGTAGTCATGATTGAACCCAACGTTGAACAAGCCAATTTTTTAAGAAAGAATTTAGAGCTGCTTAAAATTACCAATCAGCGCGCCCAGTTAAAAGTTGCCACGGCACAGCAAGCCATTTCAAGCTTAAAGCAATCTTTTGACTTAGTGTTTTTAGACCCGCCGTACAGTTTAAATTTATGGCAAGAATTGGCTCAATTGGCTGATCCTTTAATTGCCAACCAAGCCTTTATTTATGTTGAAGCAGATCGTGATTTAAGCCAATTGGTTTTACCCAACACATGGCATTTGGTTAAAAATACCAAGGCCGGTACGGTACGTGCAGGCTTATACCAAAAGCAAAATCCATAGTGGCTTGGTTTAAATAGCGCTCAACGTTCAACCCTGACTTTTAAATTGATTAAGCTTAAAACCATGTTGATTTAAACAAATTATGACGACTCATCATTTTTGTGCTCTGCTACTGCGCTTATTGAGTATGTCAGATAAGTAAACAAAACTTGATCACTGCTAAGGCTTTTGTCATATTTTATGTGAATGCGGTTGCTATTTATTGACCAAACAATCAAAAGCCGAACATTATTTTCATAATTATTTATACAATAGCAGCATCTTATTGTTTAAATCATTGTTATGCGACTTGGTTTTATCATCAGCAGTCTATTGCTGTTTAGTGGCTGCATGTTTGGTGCATCCCAAGAAATTCAACGTGCTGAAGCACTGTTGGCACAGTTTCAATGTCTGAATGTCGAAAGCCACCATATTGCACATAGTGCCATGACCAGCTATCACCAACAAAGTTTAGCCAACAGTCGTGAAAAAGCCGAAGCCTATCTAAACCGTTATAAAGCCGGTGACTATGATTTACATTTGCCATTGTCTGAAATGATTGAGGAACAATATCAAAAGTACCATACAGCCTGTCAGTCGCTTGGTGGTTTACCTATAGATCGACCTTAAGCAAACAGGGCTTACGCCCTGTTTTTTTTATAAATAACGGCGATCTAGACTAAACTGATCTGGAAATTTTGGACTAATATTGGCATAAAATTCCATAATTTCACGCATATCTTGCTGCATATCACCACTTGGATAAATGATTTTACCCACACCAGTTTTTTGCTTGGCATAATCCATATAAGCCAGTGCAATTGGTACACCCGCATTTAAAGCAATATGGTAAAAGCCGGTTTTCCATTGTTCTTGTTTACTCCGCGTACCTTCAGGGGTGACCAACATCACCAATTTTGGATGCGTATTAAATAAATCACTCATCACCTGAACCATACTTGGACGCGCTTCACCCGGTTGCTTAGGGTTACGATTAATTCCAATACCCCCCATTGCACGTACAAATGGACCAAAAGGTAACTTCATATAGCTATCTTTAATGGTGATACGAACATTCACACCTAACGCTTTAAGTGCCAAACGCGCGTATAAGGCATCCCAATTACTGGTATGCGGCGCTGCAATCATGACACACTGGTCAAGATCTAATGGCCAATGGTTATCCACCTGCCAACCTAAAGCATTCAAGCTACGTTCTGCTAACTTCTCAAACACACGACTGTCTCAAATTTTATCTAAGGCTTAGTTTAGCAAGCTTCATGCTAAAGATCAGTGGCTTTCAAAAAATAGCAGTTGCTGGCTGTTTAAAGGAGGTCTTGGTTGTAGAAAAAGTACATGATTTGCACAAAAAAAGCACAATAGACACGCCAAATTTTGACCAAAATTCATGTGATCTACCTTAAAAATCGAGTCAACATGAAAAATATCCTACTGTGTATGTGTATCGCGAGTGCTGTTGCGCTCAGTGCTTGTTCTAAACCGAACGAAACCCCTTCAACCACTGCACCAAACACCAATAGCCAAACAGACATGAATACCCATCAAACGCCAACTGTAAACAATTTAAACTGGGTCGGTGATTACAAGGGTGTATTGCCTTGTGCAGATTGTAATGGTATTGAAACTGAGCTTGAGTTAAATGCTGATAATAGCTATGAATTGTCAGAAGAATATTTGGGCAAAAACACTCAAGAGGCCAAATACAAAGGTCAGTTTACTTTTGATTCAAACAACAATGTGATTACTTTGGATAGCCAAGGACAAAATCGTAAGTTCTTTGTAGGCGACAATTTTATTGAACTCAGAGATATGCACACTGGTGAGGCGTTTGATAGCCAACTCAATTATAAATTGGTAAAAGAATTAAATTAATACTTAAGAAAAAACCCAGCCGAAGCTGGGTTTTTTAGGCTCCATCAAAGCTTAAGAAATTAAGCTGAGAATTGGTTCATGGTGTTTTTAGCATCATCATGTGCTTTAAGTGCATTGTCACCAGAGAAGATTTCTTTGTGATCATCACCGATATCAGAACCCGCCATTGCTTGGTGTTTAACACAAGCGATTGAACCACGGATTTCTTTACGTTGTACGCCAGCAACATAAGCCAACATACCTTCAGAACCGAAGTAACCTTGAGCAAGCTCATGTGTAGACAAAGCAGCTGTGTGGTAAGTCGGAAGTGTGATCAAGTGATGGAACACACCCGCTTCACGAGAAGCATCCGCTTGGAATGTACGTACTTTCTCATCAGCATCAGCAGCAAGTTCAGTTGCATCGTACTCAGCGCTCATTAACTTAGCACGGTCGTAAGCCGATACGTCTTTACCTTCAGCAACCCAACGGTCATACGCTTGTTGACGGAAGTTTAAAGTCCAGTTGAACGAAGGCGAGTTGTTATAAACAAGTTTCGCATTTGGCACTGTTTCACGTACACGGTTTACCATGTGAGCGATTTCGTCAACGTTTGGCGTTGCAGTTTCGATCCAAAGAAGGTCAGCACCGTTTTGTAAGCTAGACACACAGTCAAGTACAACGCGGTCAATTTGCGTGCCTTCACGGAACTGATAAAGACCAGAAGCAAGACGCTTAGGACGGTGTAATTTACCATCACGCTTGATTAAGATTTCGTCTTCTTGAGCATCAGCGATGTCAATTTCAGAAGTTTCTAAGTAGCTGATGTATTGAGAAGCGATGTCGCCTGGCTCTTTAACCACAGGGATTTTTTGAGTCAAGTCAGCGCCTTCAGAGTCAGTACGCGCAACGATGATACCGTCATCAAGACCCATTTCTAAGAATGCATAACGTAATGCATGGATTTTAGCGATGAAATCTTCATGTGGAACAGTAACTTTACCTGCTTGGTGACCACATTGTTTCGCATCAGAAACTTGGTTTTCGATTTGTAGGGCACACGCACCCGCTTCGATCATTTTCTTAGCAAGTAAGTAAGTTGCTTCTTCGTTACCAAAACCTGCATCGATGTCGGCAATAATTGGCACAACGTGAGTTTGGAAACCGTCGATTTGAGC
>NZ_CANQLZ010000022.1 GCF_947624825.1 uncultured Acinetobacter sp. | reverse complement strand
ACATCTATCAGCTCTAAACCTATAAAAACATTGTATAGATATACTAGTTAGAGCACTTTTAAGGCTTCATCTGCCTATTAAAAGAATTATATGGTGAAAATAAGTTTATGTTTTGAATGCTAAATTAAGTATATGTTGGTGAATAAAACGTAACTTATTTTTGACTGTGTGAGAGAGTGTAAACGGGTAGGCATCTTCTAATCCCATACTACGATTTAAGGCATTTAAGTTAAAGGTAAGGGTAATCCAGCTGTTTAAAATTTTCTCAAAATCTTTTGCACCAATTGGACATTCATCTATAGTAAGATCGGCAAGTTGCCCTTGCGAAGCATTGACTGCAATGCCGGCATAAAATGCTGTTTCTAATGTTTCCATCATATGTAAATAATGTGCCCAAGTTTCGGCCCAATCTTCCCATGGGTGTGCTGTAGCATAGGTGCTAATATAATCTTGCTGCCAATTTAAAGGCGGGCCATTTTCATAATGGTATTTGAGTGCTGTGCTATAGTCTTGGCGTTCATCACCAAATATCTGTCTAAATTCATTAATTAGTTTTGGATGCAATATCTCAATCAAGTGCAAATAATAATGACCACTCTCATGGCGAAAATGCCCCAATAGGGTTCGGTAATTTTCACCCATATTTATTCGTGTGGTTTCCCGATAAATCACATTGGCTTCTTGTGCATTTAAAGTAATTGTGCCACGACTATGACCTGTTATCACATGTTGATCATTGAATGGTACGAGAAAGTTAAATCGTAAGCCAATCAGATCGTTATTGTGGTTTTTAGGTCTAGGCATAATATTCAGGCGTTGTGCGAGATACAAAAAGCGCTGTTTGGCTTGTTCCAACTGGCGCCAATACTCAATATTTTCAGCTTGATTTAATGGGGGGATAATATGAGTCAGTTGGCAAGATTCACAGTAAATTTGTTCACTTTTTATATCTAAGATCCAGTTGCAAATTTGATAATTTTTATTGTTATAGCAAGGTTTAAATTGTTGTTGGTTAAAGAATCTATCTTGATGTTTTACCTGCCAAAATTCATGGGTAATTTCATCTAAACATAATAATTCTTGGTGCTGTGCAGAATAGCCAATTCGGCAATGACATGTATCACAATGGGTTTTTGCATAGAAGATTTGATGATGACATTGACTGCATGAAAAATAGCGCATGGCTGATCCAGAATAATGTGAAAAACTGCATGATTTATTGTGGTGTAAAGTCATGCATAATTCACTTAATTTTTTGTGGTTAAATTGCATAAATCTCTATTTAAGCTGTTATTGTTGATTCAATGGGTATTTTTAATCTATATCTGAGTTGAAGGTGGTTATTTATAGTGGTATTTTTATTGGTTAATTATTTCAATTAATTTATAAATATTTTTTTAATTATCAATGGTTTACATTTTTATATGATGCGCTATATACGCATCATATAAAATACATACTACTTAAATATTAAGGTTGTTTGTATATTCTAACCTATGCTGAATAAAAAAATATTTTTAAATTTTTAGCCTTTAGGTTGATGGGTTCTTTTGATTAAAAAACTAATATTAATAAAAGGGATTTAATTAGTAATGGATTTACTGGCTTATGAGTAAATAATAGATTTTTCTTAAGGGGAATTTTGAGTTTGCTTCAATAGGTAACTCTTAAAGCTTTTTGATAAACATTGGAATAATGGTTTTATTTTTCCATGATCTTTCACCAACCAATATATCGCCCAAAGGGTGTATACTTCTCTTATGCTCACTATTTAACATAATGCACATTATACGAAATTCTGTTGTTAGAACCCAATCAAAGTGTCTATATCCTCACCAATCAAAATGTGTAGTTTATGATGGTTTCACCATCATGGACTGGATATGAAATATAGATACTGATCACTATGTCTGACAAAGAAATTCAATACCTTGCCATTCTACAACACGTTTTAGATCGTCTGTGCTGCAGAAATTCTTAATCTTTCAACCTGGTCATTGGCGCCATGATGAATCCTTAAAGTCCAAATTCCTTTTTATTATCTCTAAATACTTAGTGGGATTTGGTTCATGAGAAGCTTAGAAGCATGTTTGGTTTAAATATTCCTGTTGAAACGTTGGACGCTGGATAACAGCCAATGAACTCTGGATTTCGAGATCGAATCGCCTGAAAAGCCCAGATCAGCCGCGCTATAATCGTGATTGTTTCGGTGAGTTGATTCATATTATGATTGGTTTGAAGGTCAAGCCTCTAAATGCTGTTTACTGGTTTTATATTGATGATGCCCCCCTTTGACTACATGCTTTCGACCAGAACCTATATTGAGCAATGCGGTAAGCCTTTAGTATTTTATAGTCATAAACATTCAGTCTTCAGAGTAAACCAGAAATTCGCCAAGTGTGCGAGAAACCTAAAGAACTTGCATCGCTCTTTAACGGGATCTGATGCTGAGCTAGATGATATTTTTACCTGGCAGGAATCGCGTAAAGTCATGAAGAACCTGACCATCACCTATGACAAGTGCATTTATATGCTTGAGCCAATAGCATTGAATCATAAGCTTGTTGGGCAATACATTTTATTTCTAGAGTATCCAGATGGCACTGTGGCCATCATGTACGAAGGACGGAAGATCAACTATAGTATTTTCAATAAATTAGCAGGACTACAGCAAAATGCAGTGGTTGAGAATAAAAGATTAACTTCGGTTCTGGCCCATATGCAGCAACAGCATGAAGAGTTGGAACAACAGAATAAACGTTCCCGTCTCAAGAAAAGTATGCCGAGTCGTAAAGCTCAAAAAGCAATCATTGAACAAAGAAATTTAAACCCAGTTCTTGACTCTTGTGGTTAAAAAACAGGACATTTTAAATGGTTTTTCGCATAGACATTTTAAGTAGTGAATAACACCATCAAAAATCCAAAATATTTTAGAAACCAAGTTGCCTATATAAAAGCTCTATAAAATTTTATAGAGCTTTTATATAGGTGTTCAGAATGATACTTAATATGATGATTTAAGCTTATTGAATTGCCAAGTAAGTTTGGATTTCATCTAAAACCTGCTGCGGCTTTTCACCATGTAACCAATGACCTGCATCCTCAATCATAGAAATTCTGGCTTGTGGAAACTGTTGCTCAATTACCATAAAGTGCTCAGGTTTAGCAATATAGTCGGAAAGCTCACCACGCAAAAATAGTATTGGTTTATGCCATGCTGCTTGCTGTCGCCAATCCAAAATATTGGCATAGTTATTTTGTAGCGACAATACATTAAACAACCACTGCCCTTTATTAAAAGATTTTAATAAAAACTGAATCACCATAGGTTCATCAATAAATGTCTGCATAATTTCTGTGGCTTGTTGTCGTGTTGTAATATTCGCTTGCTCTACTGCTATTAGCGCTTTAAAAATTTCACTATGATGATAGTCTCTTGATGCAATTGGTGTGATGTCCAAAACCACAAGTTTATCCAAACGCTCTGCCGCTAAATCTGCCAAACGCATGGCTACTTTTCCGCCCATAGAATGACCAATCACATGAAAGTTTTTAATATTTAAGTGATTTAATGTGTCCAAAACATCTTGCGCTAACACATCATAATCATGCTGATCTGAATGTGCTGACAAACCATGATTTCTTAAATCAATTTGCAAAGTGGCATATTGATCTTGTAAAACACGCGCCAACATTCCTAAATTACTTAAACTACCAAATAATCCATGGATAAAAACCAGAGTTTCGGTCTGCGCCTCTTGGGTGTGATATTGATAATGAAGTTGCATATTTTTGATTAACTTATAAAAACAAAATATATAGTGGTTGGATTTGTAAATTTAAGCAAGTGCCTTAAATATCCGACATGTGCGCATTTGGTGATTTTATATAAATTGTTTTGGCAGATTTGATGGTGTACTCCCTTAAGCAAAAAAGTGAACATATTGGTCACTCCCCTGTTCTTTTTTTAGCGCGAATTATTAATAGCTAGATAATCTTATTTTTTGTCTTAGCAAGGTTTTTTCTAATTTTTTGATCTTATTTCTTTAATAAGTTGACTGTTTTTAAATCATTTATAAAAGAATGACATATCTTGCCATAGTATTCATAGCATTAAAAGTTTATAAATACTGCCAAAATACCAAGCTAAGTATAAATAAAATATAGTTTTTTGACCTCAAAAAAATGAATATTTTTGTCTATTTATAGATGTAATTTAACCTGCGTATAGCAAAAAAATGCACAGAACCAAGACGAAAAAAATTAAAAAATGGAAGTTTTTAACATTGTTAAATACCGGCAAAATTTACAATATATGACCTGTAAAACGCACTCAGTATTTTTCCAAAAATTAACAAGTTAAATACTAGGTGTCTTAAAATATGCAATAATATCGCAAACTTTGTAGCGATCTTACATAAACATATTGCAGATTTAATCTTGGAGTAATTTGAATGAGTTCAACCATTTTGGTCATTCACGGCCCAAATCTAAATTTACTTGGACAACGTGAACCAGAGGTTTATGGTTACTTAACATTAGAAGACATTAACCAACAACTTATTCAGCAAGCTCAACAACACAACATTCAATTAGAGACTTTTCAAAGCAATTGGGAAGGTGCCATTGTAGATCGCATTCATGCCGCAAAACAGCAAGGGGTGGCTTTTATTGTGATTAACCCTGCAGCTTTGACGCATACCTCTGTGGCATTAAGAGATGCCTTATTAGGTGTGGATCTTCCATTTATTGAAGTGCACTTGTCTAACGTACATGCACGTGAAAGTTTTAGACATCATTCTTATTTATCAGACAAAGCAGTGGGCGTAATTTGTGGTTTAGGTGCCAAAGGTTACTCTGCTGCTGTCGATTTTGTTATTCAACATCTTCAACCATCTCATTAATACTCAGGAACTTGAACCATGGATATTCGTAAAATTAAAAAACTCATCGACCTGATGATTGAATCTGATCTCCAAGCTATTGAAGTAAAAGAAGGTGATCAATCAATCGCGTTAACACGCCGCGTACCTGTGGTTGCAGCCCCTGTTGCTGCAATGCCAACTCCGGGCGCTGTAGCTCCTGCAGCAGCAAAATCTGCACCACGCGGTGCTGTTGAAACTTCACCTATGGTAGGTGTGTTTTATGCAGCATCAAGCCCAGGCGAAGCACCTTTTGTAAAAGTGGGCCAAACTGTTACTGCGGGTGAAACTTTGGGTATTATTGAAGCCATGAAAATCATGAACCCGATTGAAGCCACTCAAAGCGGTGTCGTTGAAGAAATCTTAGTCAAAAATGGTGAAGTGATTCAGTTTGGTCAACCACTTTTCCGTTATCGCGCTTAAGTCATCACCACGAGGAACGATAATGTTGCAAAAAGTATTAATTGCAAACCGTGGTGAGATTGCGCTTCGCATCACCCGCGCATGCAAATCATTGGGCATTAAAACGGTTGGTATCTATTCAGATGCCGACAAAGATTTAATGCACTTACGCTTTTGTGATGAAGCCGTGTGTATTGGTCCGGGTGCAAGTAGTGAAAGCTATTTAAATATTCCCGCCATTATTACTGCAGCAGAAATTACAGGTGCTGATGCGATTCATCCAGGTTATGGCTTTTTATCTGAAAATGCTGAGTTTGCGGAAATTGTAGAAAACTCAGGTTTTATCTTTATTGGCCCACGTCCTGAACACATTCGCTTGATGGGGAATAAAGTTTCTGCTATCACTGCAATGCGTAAAGCCGGCGTACCTACTGTACCGGGTTCAGCACATGCTGTGACCACGCAAAATGCTTTAGACGAAGCCAAAAAAATCGGTTTTCCGCTGATTGTCAAAGCAGCTTCTGGTGGCGGCGGTCGTGGTATGCGTATTGTTGAGCGTGTAGATACATTGCTTGAATCAGTACAAGCGGCACAGCGTGATGCAGAAATGTGGTTTGGTGATGATACAGTCTACATGGAACGTTTCTTACAAAAGCCACGCCATGTTGAAGTGCAAGTTTTAGCGGATGGTCATGGCCATGCGATTCACCTATTTGATCGTGACTGCTCATTGCAACGTCGTCATCAAAAAGTATTAGAAGAAGCTCCAGCACCCAACCTGCCTGAAGAAGCACGCGCAGATATTTTACAAGCATGTGTGAATGCCTGTCAGTTAATGCAGTATCGTGGTGCAGGTACATTCGAATTTTTATTTGAAGATGGCGAATTCTTCTTTATTGAGATGAATACCCGCGTTCAAGTTGAACATCCTGTGACAGAACAAGTGACCGGTATTGATATCATTGAACAGCAGTTACGTATTGCGGCAGGCTTAGGTCTAGACATTCAACAAGAAGATGTGATCTGTAAAGGTCACGCCATTGAATGTCGTATCAATGCTGAAGATCCAACCACCTTTATTCCATCACCAGGTAAAATTGAGCAATTTTATGCCCCAGGTGGTGCAGGTATTCGTCTAGATTCACATATCTATCAAGGTTATAGCATTCCACCTTATTATGATTCAATGATTGCCAAAATCATTTCACATGGTAAGGATCGTGACACAGCGATTGCACGTATGAAGCAAGCCTTAGACGAAACCATTTTAAGTGGTATTAAAACTAACATTCCACTACATCGCGAGTTGATTTTAGAAGATGAAAACTTCTGTAAACAAGCGATGGATATTCACTATCTTGAAAAACATTTACTCAAAAAACTTGAAGCTTACGCTGAAAAAGTGGTGTAAATGCTAAAAAAGCCGCTCAAATGAGCGGCTTTTTTATGTTTATGGTAGAACCCGTTTTAAACTTGCAAAACATTGTTTAGGTTGGTCTTCTGCACAAAAGGAGATTTGATTGGAGTTTTTCCATGTCACGGCAAAACGTGAGATGTCACCGCTTTGATCTTCTTGTATACCTGAACAGTCGGCTTGATTATTGTCGTAGAGAATATGTAGCATCAATAAAGCAGGTGCAGCATCTTGATCAAGGCTCGGTTGATAATTGTAATTACCATAAGACCACTCCTTGGCACTTTGAATCAAGACTGAATGATTGCTTCTGAAATTGTAGTATTCATGACATTTTTTATTCTCAGGAATTTGCATCGCCCATAGTCCCACCAAAGCATTGCGATTTTTAATCTGAATGGTATTTTCGCTTATGGGGGCTGTGTGAGCTAGGGTTAAGCCAAATAAACTTAAAATAGTAATAAGGACTTTGATTTTCATAAATTTTTAAGCTTTATTTCTCTTATACAACATCATACTCACAATTATTTGGCTAAACTAGTCTTTCTTTATTACGCTTAAGTGCTGAGGTAACCTGCGAACCCATAATAAGCCTAACAATGTAGCAAAGCCTGCAATTATAAAAATGATCTCACCACCTAACACTTGCCAATATTGACCTGCCAAAATACTGCCCAAAGCCACCCCAATTCCCCACATGGTACTATATAAAGCCTGTGCTCTACCTTGTTGTTGTTGTGAGAAATAATGAAAAATAATACGCATGGCAATTAAATGAAATAAACCAAAACTAAAAGCATGAATACATTGTGCCAATGCCTGTGCAATAAAAGAATCAGCGAATAACCCAACCACAATCCAACGGATCGCCGTGAGGATTAAACAGCAACTGACTAAGGTGCGTATCCCCCAACGACCAAAGAAAAATTTTGCGCAAGCAAACATAATAATTTCAGCAATAACCCCAATAGCCCACAAGCCACCAATAATCGTGGTGCTAAAACCATATAGTTGTAAGTAATTACTATAAAAGCTATAAAAAGGTGCATGCGAGAAGAGCAAAATTAATTCGATACAGAAAAATGCGCTGACTACAGGATGCTTTAAGATCGGCCAAATCGATTCAAGTTTTTTTTGTGCGCTAGGTGCATGTGTAGGTTCTTGAATGCTAAATGACCAAATAAATGCCAACAATGCAATACACAACAATAAAATCGGTAAATGTTGAATATGAATAAAATCTAATAGCGCACCAATCCCAAATACAGCCACAATAAAACCAATAGATCCCCATTGGCGCACTTTTCCATATAACTCGGCACGTTTATCTCCCAACCAAAACAAAGTTACACCTTCAAACTGTGCAAGAATTGCATTTTGGAAAAAGCTAAAAATTAGCATCAATAAGGCAATTGATTGGAAATCATTAGGAATAATAAAAATAATAAGCCAAATAAAGGCTTCCACCCAAGTGGCAATACGTACTAGGAGCATACGCTTGCCTGATTTGTCTGCAATCCAACCCCAAATAAAAGGCGCAAAGAATCGAGTAATAATCGCCACGGAAGCTAAATAGCCAATTTCGGCATAACTAAAACCTTGATCTTCTAAATACAGACTCCAATATGGCATGAATGTGCCAACAATCGCATAGTAAAAAAAGTAAAATCCAGCTAGACGATTTTGAATTTGCATCATGCCACTACATATACACAGGTGTAACTATGATATGTTGAAAATGAACGTTCTGTTGAGAGAATTTCAATAAATGATGCAAAAATGAGCTTTATTGGGGGTTAATTAAATAAAAATAAACCAACAACAATACTAAAAAGAGCGTGGATAAAAACAAATATGTTGTTAAGTTATTGAAACTTAAGATGAATCTTCTAATTTCCATAGAACAAAAAACTCAATACGATTTTGGTTTGTTTAGTTATTATAAATAATAGTCAAGGCAATTTTATAAAAATTCAACATAAAATAAAAAAATTATGATTTATGTCACATTTTTTCATCAATTTTTTACACTCAGATACATTATTGTAGCTAAGACGACAAATACAACATACTTTCAATTCACAAAAAAGGTATTGCATAAACAATACCTTTTTCTTAGTCAATTTATGAATTACTGCAGTGGTAGATGCTGTAATTCATTCAACTCTTTACGGCTATAGCCACGAGATGCTAAAACTTTCTTAATGCCAAGAATCACATCTTCATCAGTTGCCTGAGTTAATGCTTGGATGAGTTGCTCATTTGATTTACATGCACAATCATTTTCCACACAAGCAGTCTGATTTTTATGTACGTTCAGCTGTTGATCAGCGAACAGTTTTTGCCAAAAACTCATAGAGCCTTCATTGATAACCTAACATAGTTCGAAATATAGCCAATATTTAAAATAAAGCAAGGGGTGGTCAGTGATAAAAGCAGCACTTACGCTACCCTTTTTTTCGATCAAGACTGCCTATATAAACGATATAATTAAGATAATAGCACTTGCTTTTTTATAACTGTTTATTTTAATTATAAATAAAGGGGGCTCTATAAGAGCCCCCTTTGTAAATCAAATTATCTAGCCTGTATAGCGCTGTGATTATTTTTGCTCCAACAATACCCCAGATTCTACATGATGGGTATATGGGAACTGATCAAACAAGGCAAATTGAGTGACTTGATGAGTGAGGCCTAATGTCTGTAAGTTTTCATATAAAGTGTCGGGATTACATGAAATATAAATAATGCGTTTAAAACGTTGTAGTAATTTTAAGGTTTCATCGTCAATACCAGCGCGTGGTGGATCCACAAATACTGTATCAAAGTCGTAGCTTGTAATATCAATATTGGCTTCTTGCAAGCGACGGAATTCACGCTCGCCATTGTATGCTTGGGTAAATTCTTCAGCAGATAAACGCGCCACCTGAATATTGTCAATGTGGTTTTGTTCAATATTCCACTGTGCAGCATATACTGATGATTTGGCTAATTCTGTAGCTAAAACACGACGAAAACGGGTTGAAAGTGGCAAAGTAAAGTTGCCATTACCACAATATAGCTCAAGTAAGTCTTTTTCAGACTCACCTGCTACATCACATGCCCACTGCAACATTTTTTGGCACACTTTAGCATTGGGCTGAGTAAAACTACTTTCAATTTGTTTGTAGATATATTGACGGTCAAACACGTTGAGTTTTTCAACCACAAATTCATTGTCTAAAACAAATTTTTGTCCGCGGCAACGTCCAACCAATTGCACATTTAATTTTTGAGCTAAGGCTTGAGCTGCAGGCAGCCAATCTTGTTCTAATTTACGATGGTAGATTAAAGACACCAACACTTCACCACTGAGCGTGGCTAAGAAATGCACTTCAAATAAACGCTGTGACAAAATAGGATCAGCTTTCATTTCTGCCAAAAGTTTTGGCATGAGTTGATTGATACTTTGATCGGCTACTTCAAATTGGTCAATGCGAATGACTTTTTTCTGCCCTTCTGCATCACGTTCAAACATGGCATAAAACATGTCATCTTCAGTATGCCAAACACGAAACTCAGCACGCATACGATAATGTTGTTCTGGTGAGGCGAACACCGTTAAGGCAGGCGGATTAAATTCTGCAAATTGCGCCGTGATACGAGCAACTTTGGCATCGAGTTGTTGTTGATAAGATGAAGTCATATGCAAATATGTAAACAGCTATGAAAGGTGCTTCATAGTAACAAAATTTGTAGTTGTTACCTAAAAAACTTGAATATAAAGCTTAAAATTTAAGAAGATCTACATTTTGGCAGTCTTCTTAAATTTTAGTTTGACTTAGGCTATTTTAGTCAGCAGAAATATCTTCAAAAAGTACTGAAGATAAATAACGCTCGCCTGCATCGGGTAAAATCACCACAATGTTTTTACCGGCATTTTCAGGGCGTGCTGCAAGTTGCGCTGCGGCTGCAATCGCTGCACCGCTTGAAATTCCAACCAATATCCCCTCATGCGTTGCCGTTTTACGTGCCCAATCAATGGCGTCTTGGCTTGCGATGGTGATCACTTCATCCACTAAATCTAAATCCAAGTTTTTCGGGATAAAGTTAGCGCCAATACCTTGAATTTTATGTGGTGCAGGAGTCAAATCTTCACCGCGTTTAGCTTGGCTAATAATAGGTGATTCTGCAGGTTCAACCGCAACTGAATAAATTGGCTGCTTTTGGACGTGTTCAAAATAGCGTGAAATACCTGAGATCGTGCCACCTGTGCCCACCCCTGCAACCAAGATATCCACTTGACCGCCTGTAGCTTGCCAAATTTCAGGACCTGTCGTGGTTTCATGAATTTGAGGGTTGGCTGGGTTTTCAAACTGCTGCGGTAAGTAGTACAGTTCTGGTTGTTCTTGGCTTAAACGTAGTGCTTCATCCACGGCGCCTTTCATGCCCTTAGCAGGTTCAGTCAGTACTAAATGTGCACCTAAGGCTTTGAGTACTTTACGACGTTCGATACTCATACTTGCAGGCATGGTGAGAGTAATTGGATAACCTTTTGCCGCCGCCACAAAAGCCAATGCAATACCAGTATTACCACTGGTAGGTTCTACAATATTCATGCCTGATTTGAGCACACCACGTTGTTCTGCATCTTTAATCAGTGCTGCGCCTACACGACATTTTACTGAAAATGCAGGGTTACGTGCTTCTATTTTAGCCAATACAGTGGCTTGGGATTGAATGGCACGATTAATACGTACCAATGGTGTATTGCCAATTGCTTCAGCGTTATTTTCATAAACCGCAATGCCTAAATTATTTGGCGTTGGAAAAGCAGCATCTGTCATGTGTCGATCCTTCATGCTATTGAAATTTTCGTATTTATCATACGTTAATTCTGAATGATTTTGCTTCTAAACCGCTCACAAGCAAGGATTTATTTAAGCAAATTACATAAATCTATATTTACGATTAAAGTGTCTATAAATTGATCAAAAATGGCATATTTAAGTTGATTTAAAATCGAATTTAACAATTGAATTTCAAATATCATTCGGTTTGTTAAAAAATTGTGCGTAGATATATCCAACATGCGACACACCAACAGGCTTTTCTTATTCGGTTTTTCCGATGAATGATTTTTAGATTTTAATCCAAAATTAATATCAATTTCCCTCAACTCATCATCAAACAAAAGTCATTTTAGCAATATAAAACCTTAAATCTTGTTCAAACAGATCATATCTAAAAATGCTTTTTTCATGATTTAAAGTGACCTAAGCAATAAATTACGCTTTTATTGACTTATGATCTTGTTAAATATCAAAAATAATACCGATTCCGTATGCATTTCATGCAAATATGATGTGCCAAAATTAGAGTGAATAGACTAAATAGTTAAAATAACTGCATGAAATCTCAACAATCTGATTTGTAATCGCTTAAATTATTAACGACAATAGCCCGATATGACACGTCTACTCAGGGAATGTAATGTCTAACGCTCGCTCTAGCCGCTGGTATCGCAATTTTACCCAGTCGATTTTAACCAAGATGGTCTCGCCACAGTTGTTAGGCTCTACCGCAGAACTCAGCCAACGTCTACAAACTGAGCCACATGTTCCTGTGTGTTACGTGGTTGAAGACGAATATGTCAGCAACAATGTTTTAATTGATCAACAAGCACAACAACAAAATTTACCATCGGCACTCAAGCCCATTCACATTGGTCAACACCAAGAACGTGATGCCTTATTAATATTAAATGAAAAAAATCCACAAGATGTGTCTTATCACTATGCCTCAAAATTAATTCGTTTAATTGAAGTATTAGAGCAAGATCCCGAAAGCGATGTACAATTGGTGCCTGTCACAGTGTTATGGGGACGTGCGCCAGATTATGAAGATTCGTGGGTCAAAGCCTTATTTTCTGATGCATGGGCTAAACCCTCGCATTTAAAACAAATGTTGAATGTGTCTTTATATGGCAAAGACAACTACATTGAGTTTCATAAGCCATTGTCATTACGGGCGTTGCTCAATGACGCTAAAATTCAACAGCCGAACTATTCGCCGGCACACTTTATTGCCTCGTACTTGGTGAATGATTTAAATAAATCCAAAGAAGCCATTTTAGGACCCGACTTATCGGATCGTCGTAATTTGATTCAACAATTGCTACACAGTGAAGCCATTCAAAAGGCAGTCACCCAAGAAAGTATTCATAAAAAAATCAGCATGTTTGAAGCTGAAAATCGTGCCAAAAGCTATTTAAATGAAATCACCTCTGATTTTTCCTATTCAACTTTACGTTTTGCCGCGTTGAGTTTAGAAAAATTATGGACACAGCTTTACGATGGCATTGAAGTGCATAATTTTGACACAGTGCGTGAACTGGCTAAAGATTATGAAATTGTCTATACCCCATGCCACCGCAGCCACATTGATTATTTACTATTGTCTTATGTCATTTTCAATCGCGGTTTAATGGTGCCACATATTGCAGCGGGTATTAATTTAAATTTGCCTGTCGTGGGTAATATTTTACGAGGTGCGGGCGCTTATTTTATTCGTCGTAGTTTTAATGGCAATATGCTCTACACTGCGGTGTTTAAAGAGTATGTACATAGTCTATTGTCACGTAATAGCCCGATTGAATACTTTATTGAAGGTGGTCGCTCTCGTACGGGTCTATTACTGCCTCCGAAAAAAGGTATGCTGTCTATGACCGTACATAGCTACTTACGTGGTTCAAGCAAACCAATTGCTTTTATTCCAACCTATTTTGGCTATGAAAAACTGTTTGAAGGCAGCTCATACATTCATGAGTTGAATGGTAAGCCTAAAGAGGCTGAATCGGTTTGGGGATTACTCAGCTCGGTACGTAAAATTGAAAAAGTCTTTGGCTTAGTGCATGTCAATTTTGGTGATCCCATTTATCTAGATGATATTTTAAGCCAAAACGAGGTAAAAGACTTACAGTTAAGTATTGATGATGACTTACCAAAATCAGTCATCACTAGCGTCAATCAAACTGCTCAAGCCATTTTAGAAAACATCAATAAAGCTGCGGTGATTAATCCAATTGCGTTATTGTCTTTACTTTTGTTAAAAGCCCCTGAGCATCGTATTGAACAAGATACTTTGATTCAACAACTCGATGATTATCGTCAGATCTTAAAATTAAGCCCTTATGACGCACGTACGATGATGACCGAGTTATCTGGCAGTGCCATTATTGACTATGCTTTAAAGCTTAAACAAATTGATCAGCATCAAATTGATGGTACTGGCTTTATTCAAGTCAGTGATAAACAAAAAGGCTTACTCAATTACTTTAGCAACAACATTTTACATAGCTTTGTTTTACCGGCTTTGGTTGCCACAGCGTTAATCAATGATCAGAAAAACAGCGCTGATATTCAAAATTATGTGGCGAAGCTATATCCATTTTTTAAAGAAGAGTTATTCTTAAAATGGCACACAGATGAAGTAGAGCAAGTGGTTGAGCAGCTATTACAAGCGTTTGCCCAATTAAATTGGATTGGACTAGAAAACACAAGTATTGATATTAAACAACCACTTGCTGTTCAAGCCTTGTCTGACATTATTGCATCTAGCCTCAGCAACTTTCGCTTAATGGCAGAAATCTTATCGCAATTTGCACACACCAATAGCTTAGGTGTCAGTAAATTAGAAAAGCTCACCAAAGTTGCCCTGAAAAATCTTTTGGCATCCGGTCATTTGGCCAATAGTTTTTATTTTGATAAATCCACAGTTAAAACTTTTAGCCAAGGCTTAAAACTTACCCAATTGGCACAGGTACAAGGTGGTAGCATACAGCTTGTTCAAAGTAATACCTTGGATTTTTTCAAAGCTCAACAGCCCATTTTGCAACAAGCCTTAACCGAAGCCACACGCTTTAATGATAAAATCTTAAAAGATTTTGAATTAGAGTAATCTTAGCTGATTTATCAGGCACTCTCATACGAGTGCCTGACATTTATCAAAATAACTAATAACAATCTTCATTAAAAACCATTGTCTTTTCGCTAGATTAAATAATTCTCATTCTCTAACTGCTTTATAATAAGCGTCTTTTTTATATGTATTCAATGAGACCTGCTCCATGAACAATGCGCTTGAGATTAAAGCCATGCGTGATGCCTCTGAACACGTGGTCACGGTTTTAAAATCCCTTGCCAATACTGACCGCCTCATGATTTTGTGCCATTTGGCTCAATATGAATTAAATGTTTCGCAAATTGAGCAGATGACCCAAATTCACCAACCGACTTTATCACAACAACTGATGATGTTGCGTAAAAGCAATGTGGTCAGCACACGTCGTGAAGGCAAACAAATTTTTTATTCCATTAAAGATGAAAAATTAGTTACGGTTTTGCAAACCTTACATGGTTTATATTGCCCTAACTAATGTCAGCACCGTGACTCTTTAGCACAAATTATGCATAATATATCTAAAATTATGATTTAGATGAATGGTATGTTTTCGCTTCCTGCATGGCAATGGTTAAAGCACTATAACCACACTCAGTTTCGTTCAGATCTGTTGGCCGCTTTGATTGTTGTTGCCATGTTGGTACCCCAAGGCATGGCATATGCCATGCTTGCAGGGCTTCCGCCCATGATGGGCCTATATGCCAGTATCATTCCCATGATGCTATATGCCATGCTCGGCAGCAGCCCAACGTTATCGATTGGTCCTGTGGCCATCATCTCCATGATGACCTTTGCCACTTTAAACCCATTGTTTGACATTGGTTCGGTGGCGTATATTGAAGCCGCTTGTTTACTAGCGCTGATGGTGGGTTTAATTTCGCTATTTTTAGGGGTATTGCGCTTTGGCTTTTTAATTCAACTGATTAGCCATCCGGTAATCCAAAGCTTTATTATTGCATCAGCCTTATTAATTGCTTTAGGGCAAGTCAAGTTTTTATTAGATTTACCCTTAAAAGCCAATAATATTGTGGAGTTTTTAAATAGCCTGTGGCATTACCTTCCACAACTGCACTGGCCAAGTCTAGGCTTAGGCATCATTGCCATTTTGGCACTCATTTATTTGCCTGATGTGCTGAAACGTTTGGCATTGAATCCATTTTATATTCGTGCAGTGCCCCTGCTTGTGGTGGCATTGTCGATTAGTTTGGTATTTGCTTTAGATTTAAACCAATTTGGGATTCAAACGGTTGGAGAAATTCCATCCGGCTTTCCTGCACTTCAATTGCCCAATTGGAATATGGACTTGGTTTTAAGTTTGTTACCCGGTGCCGCCATGATTGCCATGGTCAGTTTTGTAGAGTCTTTATCTATTGCTCAAGCCACAGCCTTACAGCAACGTAGCCAACTCAATAGCAATCAAGAATTAATTGCGCTGGGTGTGGCGAATATCAGCGCGGGTTTAAGCTCGGCTTTTCCGGTGACAGGCAGTTTATCACGTACTGTTGTCAATGCTGATGCCGGCGCTAAAACCCCAATGGCAGGCGTAATTTCCTCTATATTTATTGTGGTGGTCAGTTTATATTTCACGGGATTTTTTCGGGATTTACCACTGGCGATTTTAGCGGCCACCATTATGGTCTCCATTTGGAGATTAGTTGACTTCAAGCCTTTTTTACAGACATGGCGTTATTCTAAAGCCGATGGCTTAGCCATGTGGATTACTTTTTTTGCCGTGATTTGTATTGATATCAGCCGCGGTTTAATGATTGGAATTATGTCCACCTTTGTGCTGATGCTGTGGAGAATTAGCCGACCGCATATTGCTCAAATTGGTTTAGTGGCAGGCACACAACATTTTCGCAATGTTCAGCGGCACGACGTAATGACATTTAAGCATCTGTTATCGATAAGGATTGATGAAAATTTAAGTTTTTTAAATGCACACAGCTTAAAAGGTTTTATGGTCAATGCCATCAGTGAGCAGCCTGAGCTTAAACATGTGATTGTCAATTGCTCAAGTATTAGCAGTATTGATTACAGTGCGCTTGAAATGTTAGAAGATTTAAATCGAGAGTTAATTAAACTCAATATTCAGCTGCATTTTTCCGAAGTCAAAGGACCGGTGATGGATAATCTTTGCCACTCAGACTTTATGCAACATTTAAGTGGTCAAATTTATTTAACTCATTATCAAGCTATAGATGATCTACGCGAGTAATGAGCTGATATGTTTAGGCTTTTTAAATCCAACATCACACTAAAAAGCCTTAAAAAACTAATTCGCCACCAAGATCTTTTGTTTTTTAATGTGGAAAAACATAGGCTTAAGTTTTATATCAAAATATCTTTTAAGCCTCAATGCTTTTCGGTATAAAATAAGCAACTATTTGATATGTTTCTCCCCCGTAATTCCTGACAAGGCCTTTTGCTATGTTTTCAGCTTTTACGCGTTTGAGTTTGGTCACACGTATTGTGATCGCCATTATTTTAGGTGTGCTTGTGGCTGTTGTAGCGCCACAATATACGCCTTATTTAACGATTCTTGGTGATCTCTTTATTAAAGCCCTCAAATCCGTTGCCCCTATTCTTGTGTTTGTGTTGGTTTTGTCATCTATTGCGAATTTTAAAGTTGGCAGTAGTAATGCTGCCATTAAACCCATTATGTTGATGTATGCTGCTGGCATGTTCTTAGCTGCATTAAGTGCAGTTATTGCAAGCATGCTGTTTCCAAGCACCCTGTTTTTAGATTTACCAGCCGACAACACCCTCATACCACCGGGTAGCTTACCAGAAATCTTTAAAAACTTACTTTTAAGTTTTATTGCCAACCCTGTAAGTGCCATTGCTGAAGCCAACTTTATTGGTATTTTGGCGTGGTCTGTGGCATTGGGTCTTGCATTTCGTCATGCATCAGAGACCACAAAAAATGTTCTCAATGATGCAGCCAATGCGGTTAACTCAGTGATTCGCTTAGTCATTAGCTTTGCACCTTTTGGTGTTTTTGGTTTGGTGGCAGTGACCTTTGCCGATGCCGGACTTAGCACACTGATGAGTTATGCACAGTTACTTGCAGTATTGCTTGGTACCATGGCATTTGTAGCCTTGGTAATTAACCCCATTATGGTGGCGTTTGTTACCCATAAAAACCCCTACCCATTGGTGTTGCAGTGCTTACGTGAAAGTGGCATCACGGCGTTTTTTACCCGTAGTTCTGCTGCTAACATTCCGGTGAACTTAGACTTAGCCAAGCGTTTAGGGATTCCTGAATCTACTGCAAGTGTGGCGATTCCTTTAGGTGCTGCCATTAATATGGCCGGTGCTTCGGTGACCATTACCGTCTTATCTTTAGCAACAGTGAATACCCTTGATATTCCGGTGAGTTTTACCACGATGCTGATTTTATCGGTCGTGGCAACGGTATCCGCCTGTGGTGCCTCTGGTGTGGCGGGTGGTTCATTGCTTCTCATTCCTGTGGCATGTGGTTTATTTGGTATTTCATCTGATATTGCAATGCAAGTGGTTGCCATTGGTATGGTCATCAGCGTGCTACAAGATTCAACCGAAACTGCCTTAAACTCATCTACAGATGTGTTATTTACCGCAGCAGTTGATCGCGGAATGCGCTAATATACGCCTGATTTGTATATTGATTCTAACATTATGCCTTTTCAGAATTTACCGATTTGGGTGCAATTGGGCGCGTTCTTTCTTGCAGTCAATGCAGGAATGATAAATGTACTTGGCTTGCTGACCGTCTTGAATCAAGCCATTTCACATATGACAGGCAATGTGAGTCTCTTGGCTATTCATTTACTGCATGGTAATTTGGACAGTTTGCTCTATGCCTTGTGCATTGTGGTCAGTTATGTTTTAGGGTCAATGTATAGCGGGCTAATTTTAGCCAATAGCCACTTTCGCTTAGGACGCCGTTATGGTATTCCTTTGAGTTTAGTGGCTTTTTTTATTGTACTGTGTTGGGTGTTTTTGCCTTATTGGCCGCGTTATGCGCTGTTATGGGCGGCGGTTGCTATGGGCTTACAAAACGCCATGGTGAGTCATTACCAAGGTGCGATTATTCGAACTACGCATTTATCTGGTGTACTCACCGATTTAGGTTTAGCCTTAGGCTATTTATTACGTGGTTTAAGTGCAGGTCGGCGCCGTGTAATCTTACATCTTTTGATTTTATTTGGCTTTTTGGTCGGTGGAATCATTGCAACATGGATTTATCCTTTATTACAATTCAACGCATTCTTAGTCCCTGCCAGCTTAAGCCTGCTCATGAGCGTGATCTATTGGGTGGTTTACTGGTCTTATCGACACGATTAATTTTGGAAACGTTATGAAAAATGCATTACAAGCCCAGTTGCTTAAAGCTGGTTTAGTCGATAATAAAAAAGCGAAAAAGCTCTCTAAACAAGCTGTGCACGAACAACGCACTGGTCAAAGCGATGAAGCTGCCATCAAAGCTAAAATTGCCCAAGACCAACAAGCCAAATTGGAAAAAGACTTGGCTTTAGCTGCCACGCAAAAAGCCGCTTTGCAAGAAAAAGAGCTTAAAGCGGCAATTATTCAAATGATTAAGCAGCACAAAATTGGGCAAACTGATGGCGATTTAAGCTACCAATTTATTGATGGCACCATTAAGAAAATCTATATCAATCAACAAATTTATAATGCACTTGTGGCAGGTTCTTTAGTGATTGCCAAAGATGTAGAAAGTTATGCGGTGTTGCCTAAAGCCTTAGCGGATCGTATTGATGCTAAAATGGAAGGCTTTATTTTAGTTAACAATTCACAGCAAGATGCCGATACTACGGATGAAGAAGATCCGTATGCAGCCTATGTGATTCCTGATGACCTCATGTGGTAAGTTGTTAAAAAACCGCCTTGTGCGGTTTTTTTATGTTAAGCATAGTCATAAACTTCACATGCAATTGCAGCCAATCACAGTATAATTGCAGTTTTTTAAGCTGAGTGGTTGGTCTATGTTAAAGTGGTTTGAAAAGCGCGTAAATCCTTATCCCAACGAGGGTTTAAACCAACCACTACCCACCACCTTTTTTGCCTTTGTTTGGCAAGCCTCTCAAGGCGTGCGTCCGTATTTATTGTTTTTAGTGCTGTGTACCGCAGGGGCTGCCAGCTTTGAAGCATTGCTCTATTCCAAAATTGGAGATTTGGTCACATGGCTTAGCCAAAGCCAACCCGATACATTTTTGGCACAACATCAAACCAATCTTACTATTTTAAGCTGTATTTTATTGGCCAATGTGTTGTTTGCTAGCATGCAATCCATCATTAAGCACCAAATTTTATACAGCACGTTTCCCATGCGTTTACGCTGGCGCTTTCACAATTTACTGTTGCAACAAAGTTTAGACTTTTTCCACAATGACTTTGCCGGACGTTTATCAGCAAAAGTCATGCAAACTGCGCTTGCGGTGCGTGAATTTTGGGTCATTTTGGGTGACATGTTGGCCTACGTCACGATTTACTTTATCACCGTAAGTTTGGTGCTTGGTGCAATTTCACCCTTATTGTTGTTACCGCTTTTAGTGTGGCTTGTGTTGTTTATTTTGGCGGCTTGCTATTTTATTCCACGTTTAAGCCGCATTTCCAATGAACAAGCCGACGCTCGCGCCGTGATGACCGGACGTGTCACCGATGCCTATACCAATATTCAAACCGTAAAACTGTTTGCCCATGCCGGACGTGAAAGCCAGTACGCCAAAGCTTCCATGCAGACCTTTATGGTGACGGTATATAAACAAATGCGCTTAGGCACCGGCTATGAGGTGAGTATTAAAGTCTTAAGCTTAGTGCTGTATGTGGGAGTTTTAGGTACTGCTATTTGGTTATGGGTTAATGGTCGTGCAGAATTGGGGGTTATTGCAGCCACCACAGCCATGATTTTAAAGCTCAATAGCATTGCTGAATTTATGATGTGGCAAACTTCCGCTTTATTTGAAAATGTCGGCACCATTCAAGATGGTATGAAAACCTTAGGCAAACCCATCCACATTCAAGACCAACCGCATGCTCAAGCCTTAAATTTAAGTCACGGCGAAATTGAGTTTAAAAACTTAGGCTTTGCTTACAACGAACGCCCTGTGATTGATGGGTTAAACTTAAAAATTCGTGCTGGTGAAAAGATTGGTATTGTTGGACGCTCAGGTGCGGGTAAATCCACTTTAATTCAATTATTACTGCGTTTTTACCAACCGCAACAAGGTCAAATTTGTATTGATGGACAAGATATTCAACACATCACCCAAGACAGCTTAAGAAAAAACATTGCACTTGTGACCCAAGACACCTCATTGCTGCATCGCTCTGTGGCAGAAAACATTAAATATGGCCGCCCCGATGCTACCGATGCCGAAATGTATGCCGCTGTGGCAAAAGCCAAGGCAGAAGATTTTATTCCTGAGCTGACCGATCTGTATGGTCAAACAGGTTATGAGGCTTATGTTGGTGAACGTGGCGTGAAACTCTCAGGTGGACAACGCCAACGTATTGCCATTGCACGGGTATTTTTAAAAGATGCACCGATTTTAATTTTAGATGAAGCCACCTCTGCTTTAGATTCAGAAGTTGAAGCTGCCATTCAAAGCAGTTTAGATGAGCTGATGCACGGCAAAACCGTGATTGCCATTGCCCATCGTTTATCGACCATTGCACAAATGGATCGCTTAATTGTACTTGATCAAGGTCGAATTGCTGAACAAGGCAGTCATGCCGAGTTGCTGGCTTTCAATGGAATTTATGCTAAGTTATGGCAGCGACAAACTGGCGGATTTATCGCCGACCAAGAACAAGCATGATAAGGAAAACTATGTTGTATTTAGATGATTTAAGTGTGGGACAGCGTTTTATCAGTCAAAGCTATCCCATGCAATTAGAAGAAATTTTACAATTTGCCGCTCAATTTGACCCACAAAGCTTTCATACAGATGCAAAAGCTGCCGAGCAGCATCCTATTTTTAAAGGCTTAGCTGCAAGTGGTTGGCATACGTCAGCGGTGTGTATGCGTCTTTGGGCTGAATGTATGCCCATTGCCAATGGTTTAGTCGGTACAGATTCACATGTACGTTGGCTCAAACCCACCCGGGCGGGTGATGAATTGCATGTTGAAGTTGAAATTACCCATATTCGTCGTTCAAAATCTAAACCCAATCAAGCGATTGTGAGTTATCACACCCAAGCCTTAAATCAACATGGGGATGTACTAATGACTTCAGATACCAATATTGTGGTATTTTCCCAACCTGACAAGGCTGCATAATCTTGTGAGTTTGGACTTTTGTTTTACTGCAAAAGCATGTATAACACAGCATAAAAACACGTTGTAAGTTGTAAGGAGTTATCCATGAATCACCCTTCAGAATTAAAATATGCACGTACGCATGAATGGATTAAAGTTGAAGGTGATCTTGTTGTTACCGGTATTTCTGACCATGCACAAGATGCCTTAGGCGATTTAGTCTATGTTGAAGCACCGGAAGTGGGACAACGTGTCACAGCAGGCGAACAAGCAGGTGTAGTCGAGTCGGTCAAAACTGCCTCTGATATTCACGCTCCTGTGTCAGGTGTTGTAGTTGAAGTTAATCCAGATCTTGAAGATGACCCTGATTTCATTAACGATGCGCCTTATGGCAAAGGTTGGATTTATAAAATTAATCCAGATCATTTAAGTGATGTAGACAGCTTACTTTCAAGTACTGATTACGAAGCGGGTTTATAAGCTTTATCAAGAATCAGCCTCAGGGCTGATTCTTTTTATTAATACAAAAAAACAATTAATATCATCACTTAAAACTATACCAATTCAACAAAAATAATATCAAAACCCATAGAATCAAGCCATTAAAACAAGGCACTATACATTTGATTACTTTTTAATTAATATGCAGCATGTATTTATATTTGCTGTCTTGCTTAAGTGCACCTGTATCATAATTTTAAATATCAATTGCTCTGCCTTAGTACAAACAGCTGTTCTCATTGATCATCTAGGTTTGTTATGTCTGCTGTTACGCCTGTGTTGTGGAATAAATCATTTATATTTTGTTTACTGAACAATCTATTTTTATTTATCTTCTATTTTGCCCAAATCACCATTTTACCCATTTATATTTTGAATGATTTGGGGGGTACACTCACCGATGCCGGTTTGGCCATGACCTTGTTTATGGTGTCATCCATTGCAGTACGTCCGTTTAGTGGTTTAATTATTGAGAAATTTGGGCGTAAGAAAACCTTATATGTCTCTGAAACTTTGTTTTGTTTATGCGCGGTTGCCTATATTTTTGCAGATAACTTAATGGCACTGCTGGTGATTCGATTTTTACATGGGATTTGGTTTAGTATTTTAACCACCGTGACCGTTCCAATTGCCAATGACTTTATTCCACCTGAACGCAAAGGTGAAGGCATGGGTTATTTTGTCATGTCGGTAAATTTAGGCATTGTGCTTGGTCCGCTGTTAGGCTTGACCTTATTACAAGATTTTTCCTATTTATTGATTAGTAGTCTATTGGCTGGGATCATTTTTTTAGGTTTTATTTTTTGCTTTATGATTCCAATTGCAAACGATGTTCCCATACAACGTGCTACACGACGTTTAAGTGTGCATGATTTTATTGAGAAAAAAGCTTTATCAGTTTCTATCTTGGCAATGCTCATTTCAATTTCATACGCCAGTATTATGTCGTATATTTCACCTTTTGCAGATGCACAAGGCTTACTTGAATATGCCAGTGTGTTTTTTGTGGTGTTTGCAATTTCAATGATGAGTCTACGTCCCATCACGGGTAAAATTTATGACCGTAAAGGTGCCAGCTATGTGATTTATCCTGCCATCACCCTCTTTGCAATCGGTTTAGCGCTATTAAGTCAAACACAAAGTGTCATGGGATTGATGTTATCAGCGGTGTGTGTCGGGATGGGCTTTGGCTCTTTGCAACCTTGCTTACAAACACTTGCCATTCAACGTGCACCAAAAGCACGTATTGGTCATGCCACCTCTACTTTTTTCACCTGTTATGACATTGGGATTGCACTGGGTTCCTTACTCTTAGGCTTAATCATTTCTCAATATAGTTATAGTTTGGCTTATTTACTGTGTGCCATACTCACTTTATCCACTTTAGCATTTTATGCCTTAGTGGTTAACCGTAGAACTACAGCTTAAACAAGGGAGCGATTACTCCCTTTTTTTAATAAGCTCTATTAACTCATTTCTGTCATCTTGCTGCTTTGTTCAGGTTCGTCGTCTTGAATTAAGCCTAGACCTTTTAAACCATTTTCTACAGGGCGATTTTGATCAACACGGGTACTTTTGAGTTTAATTTGTAAACGTAGTTCATTCATTGAGTCAGCGTTACGAATCGCTTCATCATAACCAATTGAATCTTCGTTATATAAGTCAAATAAAGCTTGGTCAAAGGTTTGCATACCCAGTTCACGCGATTTGGTCATAATTTCTTTGAGCATATGAAAATTACCCTTTAAGATATTTTCACTAATCAAAGGCGTATTGAGTAAAATTTCTACCGCAGCACGGCGCCCTGTGCCATCTTGCGTACGAATTAAGCGCTGCGACACAATTGCCTTCATATTGGAAGATAAATCCATCAAAACTTGATTGCGACGTTCTTCAGGGAAAAAATTAATAATCCGATCAAGCGCTTGGTTGGCATTGTTAGCGTGTAGTGTACCCAAACACAAATGTCCGGTTTCAGCAAAAGCTAGCG
The DNA here is from genome assembly GCF_947624825.1 of uncultured Acinetobacter sp. GTDB lineage: Bacteria > Pseudomonadota > Gammaproteobacteria > Pseudomonadales > Moraxellaceae > Acinetobacter. Next base: position 17,265 of record NZ_CANQLZ010000022.1, on the reverse strand, counting down.
CATGTTCCATGGTTTCGGTATCGCGAATCTCACCAATTAAAATCACATCAGGTGCCTGACGTAAAGTATTTTTTAAGGCATTGTGCCAAGAGTGACTATCTACACCCACTTCACGATGGGTAATCATAGACTGTTTATGTTTATGCACATATTCCACCGGATCTTCAACAGTAATAATATGCCCTGCTGAATGTTCATTACGATGGTCAATCATGGCAGCCAATGAAGTGGATTTACCAGAACCTGTTGCACCCACCACTAAAATTAAGCCGCGCTTTTCCATCATCACGTCTTTGAGCTTGAGCGGTAATTTCAGCTTATCAAAATTCGGGATATCTGCGGTGATGGTACGAATCACCATACCCACTTGATGCTGCTGCTGAAAAATGTTGACCCGAAAGCGTGACACATTCGGCACAAAGATTGCAAAGTTACATTCTAGATTTTCTTCAAACTCAGCGCGTTGTTTGTCATTCATTAAACTATAGGCAAATAGCTTGGTTTTTTCTGCCGACAATTCTTGTTGCGAGAGTTTTTTCATCATGCCTTGATGCTTCATACTCGGCGGAAAATCGGCAGTAATGAATAAATCTGAACCACCAAATTCAAATACTTTCCCCAACATATGAAACATAAAACGTTGTGCTTCATCTAAGAGTTCTGCGTTATACATGCTATTTTGCCTGTTTTTTAAATCCTGAGTAATTTAATAAGAATTTCTTATTAAACATCAACTTAAAATTATTAAGCTTATCCTCATCATGACAAAGACGCCTTTAAAAAACAAATCTTCACTTTGCCAAGTAATCGCCATTTTTTTTCATTTTTTTTAGCTAAGACATAAAAAAAAGACGCTTTATATCGCGTCTTTTTCAAGTGTCTAAGTTTTAGGCGGTTTTTGCCAAGTGCTGTGCTGCAAGTGCATCTGCAACTTGTAAAAATAAGCGTTCGGTTTTCTGCCAACCTAAACAACCATCGGTAATTGATTGACCATATTCCATGTCACTAGAAATTTTTTGTGCACCATCTTGTAAATGACTCTCTAGCATCACACCACGTACCGCCGTGTGCGCACGCTCAGCCACAATGGTCATTAACACATCAGGCTGTAACAATGGATTCTTTGCACTGTTGCCATGACTACAATCAATCACTAAAGCAGGTAGATGAGCAGATTTAAGCTTAATTTTCTCAATTTCAGCCAAGCTATAATTGGGTCCGCTATTGCTGCCACGTAAAATTAAATGTGCTTTAGGATTGCCTTGAGAACTCACTAAACACGGTAAACCATTTTGCCCCAAACCTAAAAACTGATGTGGCTGACTAGCAGATTGAATCGCATCTAAAGCAATTTGAATCGAGCCATCTGTGCCATTTTTAAAGCCTACTGCAAATGGCATATGACTTGAAATTTCACGGTGAATTTGCGACTCACTGGTACGTGCTCCAATGGCACCCCATGCCAACAGATCATCAAAATATGCCGTTGCCATTGGACTTAAAATCTCAGATGCGATCGGCAAACCCATTTCAATGATTTTTAAATACAAAGCACGCGATTTTTCTAAACCCAATGGCATATTGTTAGAACCGTCTAACTGTGGATCGTACAAAAATCCTTTCCAACCGACTGTAGTTCTTGGCTTTTCAATATAAGCACGCATCACAAATACAATGTGCTGATCAAGCTGTTGTTGTAGTTTTTGTAATTTTTCAGCGTATTCAAGCACTGCTGTTTCGTCATGGATTGAACAAGGACCTGTCACAATCATCAAACGTGAATCTTGACCATTTAATATCTGTTGAATGGTTTGACGTTGCTTTGCCACTTGACGTGCTAAAGCGTCATTCAGCGGTAATTTTTGTTTAAGTTGTTGTGGCAATACCAAAGTGGTTTCTTGAGTCGGTTGTTGCAAAGCCGTATTTAAAGCATTCATGATGAGTATTCCTATGGACCAGACGTCCTATCTTTTTATTTGAGCGTTATGGGTCTAAGCGTATGATTGCGTACTGACATTAAGTAAAACCAATACACGTTGCTAAAATATGACTTGTTGAATGTACGCATGAAATTTCTCCAAAAATGACTGACATAAAAAAACCTGAGCGGGTTGCCGCTCAGGTATAAACTGGTGGGCAACCTTTTTATGCCCGAACGCCTTCAGGCAACTATCTAAATTGCCAAAAATAAAAATAAGCGTGAACGGATACAGATTGCCAAAGCATAATGACTGTCTAATAAAATATTGACTTAAGCTTTAACATACGCATTGTTGTTAACTTTGACAATAGTTTTTTTAAAAATATTTCTTGTTCATAGACTTATTTTTATTGCGATGACATTTTAATGGGTGAATAAATCTTATAAATTTTGCTGCAAATAGTAATTGTAAAATGGCATAAAAAAACGGGCATCATGCCCGTTTTTGTAAATAAAATCTTAATCTTGGAAATTAACCACAGAACGGATCGATTTACCTTCATGCATTAAATCAAAAGCATCATTGATTTTATCTAGCCCCATGGTATGGGTGACAAATGGTTCAAGTTGAATCTCACCTTTCATAGCTTCTTCAACCATGCCGGGTAATTCTGAACGACCTTTTACGCCACCAAAGGCTGTACCTTTCCAAGTACGACCAGTCACCAATTGGAATGGGCGTGTTGAAATTTCTTGACCTGAACCTGCCACACCAATGATCACAGATTGCCCCCAACCACGATGCGCACATTCTAAAGCCGAACGCATTACATTGACATTACCAATACATTCAAACGAATGGTCCACGCCCCAACCGGTCATGTCTACAATCACTTCTTGTACAGGTTTGTCATAGTCTTTTGGATTGACAAAGTCTGTTGCACCAAATTCTTCAGCCAACTTAAATTTTTCAGGATTGGTGTCTACAGCAATAATACGACCAGCTTGGGCTTTTTTAGCGCCTTGTACCACAGCCAAACCAATACCGCCTAAGCCAAATACAGCTACGGTATCGCCTTGTTGTACTTTGGCGGTGTTTTTGACTGCACCTAAACCTGTGGTCACGCCACAACCCAATAAGCAAACATGTTCAGGATTTGCATCCGGATTGACTTTTGCCAAAGATACTTCAGCCACCACGGTATATTCAGAAAAGGTTGAGCAGCCCATATAATGATAAATTGGCTCGCCATTATATGAAAAACGCGTGGTGCCATCTGGCATTAAACCTTTACCTTGTGTGGCACGCACTGCAGTACACAGGTTAGTTTTGCCTGATTGACAGAATAAGCATTCACCACATTCAGCCGTATAAAGCGGAATCACATGATCGCCTGGTTGCACAGAGGTGACACTTTCACCCACTTCAACCACAATTCCTGCACCTTCATGCCCAAGCACCGCGGGGAATACCCCTTCAGGATCATCGCCCGACAAAGTAAAAGCATCGGTATGGCAAACACCAGTATGGGTAATTTTAACTAAAACTTCACCTTTTTGAGGTGGTGCCACATCAATTTCTACGATCTGTAGAGGTTGACCTGGCGCAAACGCAACCGCAGCACGAGATTTCATCAAAGAGATTCCTTAAATATTGCGATGATTTAACAGTTTACTAACAGTAACCGCTTTTTATTCTGGGTTTCAAGCGCTAACATCATTTGATTATCTGAATAACATCTAACAGTAGCTTAGTCGCATGAAAGATACGCAAATAATAAAAATAACCAGCTTGATACTCACCACTAGTATACTCATGGGCTGTGATCTTGCACCTAATTTAGCCAAATCTGATCCAACGCTACAGTTACCTCCGCAACATTGGCTAAATGATGAACATAGCGCTCAACAGCTTGAAAAGGGTTTAACAGCTTATCTTGCTTTAGATGATGCCTTTTTAAGTCTTGCTTCACGTTTGTATTTAATTCGCCAAGCCAAACATCATCTGGATTTGCAGTATTACATGTGGAACGATGACGAAATTGGTCGCATGATGTTGGCTGAGCTGTTAAAAGCAGCAGATCGTGGGGTAAAAATTCGTCTTTTGCTTGATGATCAAAATGGTACGCAACTCGATCCCCAATTACAGGCTTTAAGCCAACATCCCAACTTTGCCATTAAACTGTTTAACCCGTATAAATTTCGCAACTTTCGCGTTTTAGATTACACCTTACGTCTGCAACAGGTGAATCATCGCATGCATAATAAATTAATTATTGCCGATGGCAGTATTGCCGTGACCGGTGGACGCAATATTAGTCGAGAGTACTTTGATGCCAGTGATGATTTTCAGTTTACCGATTTAGATATTTTGTTTTATGGCACGGCGCTAAAAGCGGCCAACCAATTGTTTTTAGACTTTTGGAATGATGAGTTAAGTTATAGCAGCAAACAAATTTTGCCTCACTCTAATTCAAATGCTTTAAATGACTTACGTCGTGCATATCAAAGTGAGATTTTTGCTCAAGCCACTACACAGCAAAAAATACAAACAGCCGAAGTTGATATTCAACAGCAACTTAAACAGCATCCCATTCAATGGGCGAAAGCACATTTTGTTGGTGATCACCCTGATAAAATTCGTGGTCAAGCCAGTGACCATCAATTAATTTCAAAACAAATGACTCATTTGATGGGACAACCCAAACAACAGCTTGAATTGGTTTCGGCTTACTTTGTACCCACCCCAAGGGGCACGCATTATTTAAGCCAATTGGCCAAACAAAATGTAAGGGTCAGAATATTAACCAATTCTTTAGTAGCCAATGACGTGGCATTGGTACATGCATTTTATCAAAAATACCGCTACCCACTGCTCAAAAGCGGTGTAGAGCTGTATGAATTTAAACCCTATATTGAGCGGTTGGATCGAACTTGGTATGAGCGCCTGACGGGTAATTTAATTCCAGCCAAAGGTAAAAATCATTCGAGTTTACATGCTAAATTTTTTGATATGGATGGCAAAGTTTTTATTGGTTCATTTAATTTTGATCCACGCTCAGCGCATTTAAATAGCGAAGTGGGTTTGGTGGTGGAATCTAGTATATTACAGCAACAAATTACCCAAAGTTTAGAACAGTACTTACCGCATGTTGCTTATCAACTTAAACTCAATCAAGATGATCAAATTGTATGGCATGAACAAAAGTCAGACGGCTCAGTCATACAACATACTCACGACCCTGAAACCACCGCTTTTCAGCGTATGGCAATTTATGCCGTGTCATTTTTACCCATTGAATGGTTAATGTAACCACATAAGATAAAAAATATCTGAGCTGAGTGTTGTTTTAGCTTAAAGTAGCCAACAAATTTACTCACCTGCTGATTTGTTTTAAGATGCGGTTTTTATTATCCCATCTCCTTGTATGCAATTTTTAGATCTTCAGCGTCAATTTAATTTCAATGATCTGCTCACGCCTTACACAACACTTGCTCAACTTGGCGGTCAAGATTGGGTATTAGCAAAGGTGCGTGTTGAACACGATTGTCTGCATGAAAGCGCGCATTTAAATGGTCAAGTGGTACTACAGTCCGATCAAGCGATTCATATTGAACTCGATTGGGTGATTGTTGATACCGGTCATGAGCTACAGGTCTTATTTAAAGGCATTGAAACTCAAGATTTTGGTGCAAGTCGTTTAATGGTCAGTGGTGCTCAAGTGGTAGATGCCGAGCAACAAGTGATTTCAGCCGAAGCGCTTAGTCTGTGGTTAGATGCTACTTTGTTGCCTATGTTGCCGACTTTACGCCGTGATATTAAAGCGCGTTTAAATTTATGGGATTATGTTGAATATGATGTTTAATTAACTTAGGCTATTTTAATAAACCTATAGCCTGAAAAACATCAGCATATGCAGCAGCTTTTTTCTCAAGAGCTAAGGGATAAGCTCTTGAGGAAGATGGCAAACGGTAGAGCTTTAACTCACGTTGTGCAAAATACGTTTCACTCATTTCACCTATTTTAGGCTTTATCGTGCCTACAGGCATAGCCTCTAGCAACGTGTCTGTGGCTTTATCACCTGTGGTCATAATATGCTGACAATGCGGGATTTGAGCCAATAATGCATTTAAATCTGTCGGCGTATAAATCTGTAAAAACTTATCTGCCGCGTTATTGTTTAAACGAATCACTTGATAAGCTGTATCATAAATCGCGATGCCAATTTCAGTTAAAAAATCACGTATTTTTTGTTCATAAAAACATGTATTGACCACATCTAAAAAATAATAAGCGTCTTTAAAAAAGATCAGCCCAAAGATTTTCCACATATCATTTTGATAATTAGGATAGTAAAACTGCATTTTCCAGCGATGTGGTTGCGGAGGAAATGAGCCTAACATCAATAATTTAGCATTATGGGGTAAAAAAGGTGGCAAAGGATGGGTTTCGATGCGCATAGTGGTTACCTTTAATCTGCAAGTGACTGTTAAGACGGATGAGTCATTAATCTATGTTTAATGTTTTTGGCCATTTTATCTGCCCAAAACGCATAAATTTCAGCACTTGGATGAAAACCATCACTGGCCATCTGCAGATTCATGGCTTGATACTCTGCCAAATCATACGCTAAGCCAAGCATGTTAGGCTGTGATGTCATATAACGCTGTAAAGATTGGTTCATTTCTTTGGCATATTGCCCAAGTAACCATGCCATGGGCTGTGGCAAGGCAGGAAAAAGATGCATTGGGGGCACACTTGCCACCACAATCAATTTTGGATTAAATTTATGTTGAATAATGCGATATAACCGCTGTTGCTGTGCCAACCATGCTTGAGGTGAAATGAGGCGAGTCACATCATTCACGCCAATTGAACTGATCACCACGTCAAAATGTTGTATGGGTAATTTTTGAACGGCTTTTCTGAGTTGCGCTGTAGTACACCCACTTTTGGCTTCTAATTGATAGCTAATCTGATAATCAGCTTGTAAACGCTGCAATAACTGCCCAAGCAAAGCCTGACTTTGTTGCTCAACCCCTACTCCTGCTGCGGCAGAATCCCCCACAATCAAGATTGATAATGCATCTCCTTGCCCACATTTTCCTTGACGGGCGCCACTCGGCTCGGCTAAACGTGGGGTATTTTTCTTCACATATTTGGCTTGCATGGCAAGGATTGGTAATAAGCCCAAAGTGGCAATTTTTAATTTCATAGATCATTTCACTTTTATGGTCGCTTGAGCTTAAAAACAATACACGCTAGAGGCAAGCATTTAGACATAAAAAAAGCCAGACCTCAGTCTAGCTTTTGATGATCAAATTGAATATTAAGCTTTATTCCAACGATTGACACGCTTAAACGTACCATAATCATTAAAACGTACACCCACCTCACGCATGACTTTATGTGCAGTTTTTGACGTCATTTGGCGAATATAAAACGGTTCTTTTACCACAAAATGATGGATCGCATGGGTGGAACCAAAGTTACAGCAGAAAATTTGGAATGGTACTAACCACCACGGCGTCAACACTTGGGTTTGTTTAATCACATCACGTGGGTCAATGTCGCCATAATAATGCATATTTGAGCTCACAAACTGTAGGCTAAATGAGCGAATAAAGTTTGGAATCACCCAGACCACAGCTAAGAAATTCACCACTTTCATGGCAGCTAAAGTATTCGTTGACCATTCTACTGCCGAACCAAACCAAACCGCCATATGATCGACCACGTGGAAAATCACAAAACAGTACCATAAACCGTAGTACATTAAACCCAACGGAATAAAGCCCAAAATTTGTGAAATCACGGTACGACGACGCTCATTTTCAGGCTGTTTTGAGATAAACAGTTTCAGCATCTTCAACATTTGTATAGGACGTAAATATACCGTCATTAACTGATCACTGGTGATTAAAATACGGCGCAGACCCCACGGCATGCCATTACCAATACCACGTTCTTCTAGGTCGTGTTCTGTGCCTGAAAACTTGTGGTGATGCAAATGCATGCGTCGACGTGTCCATGGGCTAATTGTATTTGGACGCGCTAACCACACCAAGCTCATCATAATATGATGCGCAACTTTGTTCTTTTTAAAATACATATAATGAATCAGATCATGCTCTAATTCATGCGTCAAAGATGCAAAGATCGCAATTAATGGAATACATGCCCACGCAGGCAAAATCCCAAATGCGTACAATGCAGCACAGCCAAGCATACCTGATAACGCAAATACCAAAATGCTCGCACCAATAAAGTCTTGATGCTTTAAAATGGGATGACGTTCACGTAGCTCCTCTCCTGCTTGAGTAACCACAGTTCGAACCTTTTGAATCCGTTGTTGGTCTGTCATCTCTGAGGAAATTGACATATGCAAAACCTTTAATTTATGGACAGTTGTACATTAAATCAAATTTATAAAAAAAGAATCGGCTAATGTGTTTTTTTTAGCGGGTTTGCTTAAATTTTAATCAATTTTAACTTTTGCTTGCCATTTTCTTTAAATTTGTGACCATTTTAAATAAATAGTTAGAAATAAGAATCATTCTACTTATTTACATTTTCATGTGAATTTGCCTGTTTATTACTTAAAGCCAAGTTAGTAAATCAGGCTGCTGCTCAAGCAAATAATGATGTTCATTTAAACTACACAAATTAAGCTGACCATCTACATAGGTGAGTGTGGTAAAACTTGCGTTGGTAATTTGCCAATTAACTGCAAAAGTCTGTTGTGCCGATAAACCAAGCACCTGTGCCGCGGCCACCGAAATTACTCCGCCGGAGGTAAACACCACAACTACAGGTGGCGCATGCATTGTAATCTCATGGCAGAGTGCCTCCAAACCTTGTTTGACACGCTGCTGAAAATCCAACCATGTTTCTTGATACTGATGCTCGGGATTGCCCTCACTCCAACGCTGCATGGCTGGATAAAACAGTTGGGCTAAATAATCGCGTGGCTGTTTTACCTGTTTTAATTGTTGCTGTAACCACTGCAGCTCGGCCAAGCGTGAATCATATTGCGCCAATACATGTTGGTGGTCAAACTCATTCCACAGCGTAGAGGTATGAATATCTGCCTGAGCAAATGAAGCTGCTAAGGCCAACTGTGCAGTTTGCTGATGACGCTGTAAAGCGCCTGCCACGACATAAGGTTGCTGTTGAATCACGCGTTTAAAGTACTGCCCTAAAACTTTGGCCTGCATCTGACCACGTTCAGATAGCTGATCATAGTTGGCTGCACCAAACGACGCTTGTCCGTGGCGGACCAAATAAATTTTTGTCATTTTCAATAACCTTGTGATTTGTTCATAGGCGATTTAAACATCTTTACTAAGTGCTAGATTTTAAGTACATATTGCATAAAAAAGCAGCCGAAGCTGCTCACTACTGATTTGAGTTTAGGCACTCATTTTGTGTAGCATTTCTTGTTGATGCTTATACACCGTGTCACTAAATTCACCTAATACCGAAACTTTTTCAAACACATGTTCGCCATACATCAAATCATCAATAAAGCGCTCGGCATCTGTACGCGATAAATCGCATAATTTGGCAATTAAAGGCGAGTTGTCATAGGCAATTTGTTGACTGACCTGTGCCAAAGCTTCATCTTTACGTTTCCAAAATAGCTTCTTGGTTTGTATGTCGGTTAATTCAATAGCACTAAAGCTTGAGCAGATCTCAAAAATTTCTACAGCGTAGTACGCCATGAACTGTTGTTTAAGTTCGGCAATTAATTGTTGCTGACCTAAAGTCACAATGGTTTTGGCATTTGGATCAAGTAAGGCTTGTAACAGACTGGCCACATAAAACTCAGTTGGGCTGAGTTGAGTTTCACTTAAAGCCAAACAAAGCTGCATATTGTTTAACGATTGTGCTTTGGCTGAGGCTAAAGCGTCAATACGGAAATAATGTTGATAAAAGTCAGTTAACCAAGCTTCAGCTTGTGCAACATAATGTGTGCTGTGATCTAACACACTGCATAATAGTGGCGCAATAGCATAGCTAATCGATGGGGTTTGTTCACTTTGTTGCAGCACATACAATTGGGTTACAGGTTGTAAGGCACGCTTTTCAGCAGCTTGGTTTAAACCTCGTTGCAATGTCTCTACATCTTTACAGTCCAAATACAGCAAAATATGTTTAAGCTGTTGTTCACTCAGCGCGAAGGCATGAAAGAGGTTTTGCAATTCTAAGGACATAGCACTCAACTGATCGCCAATAAAGCGCAGTATTTTAGCAAAAAATCTGCTGCTTTTCTGTACTTTTTATCATAAAAATGGCTCGTTTAACGAGCCATTTTAGAATACATTTCACTTAATAAGCCAATTGCACCAACATCCTAAATGCTCCTGCAATCAAGGCCAATGCGATAAAACCTGTCAGCCACAGCACAATAAACCACTGTGTTTGCGATAGTTTCATGGTTGACTCCTAGTGATAACCGTCATCGCCTATACGTACTTTGTCACGAAATACCCAATACGATGCAATGGTATACATTAAGATAATTGGAATTAGAACTAAAGCACCAATTAAGGCAAACAACTGACTACTCTCAGGTGCTGCCGCCTGCCAAATAGTAAGCGACGGCGGAATGATATAAGGCCATAGACTAATCATAAAGCCTGTATATGCTAAAAACATCAGCGCCAGCGTATACATAAATGGACGTAACTCATAACCCTGACGACAAGCACGAATCGCCAAAAAGGTAAATAACACCACCAATAATGGCACAGGACTTAAATACATCACTAAATCAGGATTAAACCAACGTGCAGCAATATCGGGATGCGCCATTGGGGTATAAATACTGACCGCTGCAAAAATCACAAACAACGCTATGAGTAATTTTGGCATCAAGTGGTACATGTCTTTTTGCAAACGTTCTACAGTTTTAAAAATTAACCAACCACAGCCCAATGCGGCATACAATACCACCACGCCGACACCCGTAAATAAAGAAAACGGCGTTAACCAATCCCAACCATCTCCGGTATATATCCCTAAAGCATTGGTTGGAATACCTTGAATATATGCCCCTAAAATCACCCCTTGACAGAAACTTGCAAAAACAGACCCCCCAATAAAGGCACGATCCCACCAATGTTGTGAACGCTGTGATTTAAAACGAAATTCAAAAGCCACCCCACGAAAAATGAGTGCAATCACCATGAAAGTAATAGGTAAATATAAAGCCGATAGTACTGTGGCATATACCACAGGAAAAGCAGCAAACAAGGCAGCACCACCTAGCACCATCCATGTTTCATTGCCATCCCAAACTGGTGCAACGGTATTCATCATGACATCGCGTTCTTGTTTGTCTTTGATAAATGGAAATAAAATCCCAATCCCTAAATCAAAACCATCTAGCATTACATAAATAAAGACACCTATGGCGATGATGACCACCCAAATCAAAGATAAATCAATCATTGTTTGTGCTCCTCATCGGCTAAACCTTCTTTGATGCTGCTCAGTGGACGTTTAGATGCCAAGATAATGTCTTGTTCGTTGGCCGGTTGTGAATGGATAAATTCAGGCCCTTTATGCAGCAGACGCAACATATAGTAAATGCCAATTCCAAACACCACACAGTACACCAGTACAAATAAGATTAAGGTAAAGCCGACTTGCTCAGCAGATACCGCAGATAGAGCATCTTTGGTTCGCATAACCCCATAAATTACCCAAGGCTGACGGCCCACTTCTGTGGTAAACCAACCGGCAAGCACGGCAATAAAACCCGATGGACCCATAATTAAAGCAAAGCGTTGTAAATTTTTATTGTCATATAAAGCTTCTTTACGGCGTGACCATAGACCCCAAAGTGCCAATAGAATCATCAAGACACCTAAGCCCACCATAATACGGAAACTCCAAAACACCACAGGTGAATTTGGACGATCTTCAGGTGCAAACTCTTTTAAGCCTGTCACTTTACCATCTAGGGTGTGGGTCATAATCAAGCTACCCAAGTTTGGAATACCAATGGCATATTTGGTTTCTTCGGCTTGCATATCCGGCATACCAAATAAATACAGTGGCATACCATGATCATGGTTGGTGTCCCAATGTCCCTCAATGGCTGCTAATTTGGCAGGTTGATATTTCAGGGTATTTAAACCATGGAAGTCACCAATCACTGCTTGCAGCGGCGCAAGTATTAAAATTAACCAAAGTGCCATCGAAAAAGAGGTTTTGACTAAACGGTCACGGCGACCCTTTAATAAATGCCAAGCAGCAGTTGCTGCAACCAATAATGCGGACACTAAAAAGGCAGCGGCTGCCATATGTAACAAACGATACGGAAACGATGGATTAAACACAATCGCAAACCAATCTTCAGGCACAATCAGACCATTTTGAATACTAAAGCCTTGTGGTGTTTGCATCCAACTATTGGATGATAAAATCCAAAACATGGAAATACAGGTACCAATAGCGACCATCAGTGTGGCAAAAAAATGCGCACGCGGTCCAACCCGTCCCCAACCAAACAACATAATGCCCAAAAAGCCAGCTTCTAAGAAGAAAGCACTTAACACTTCATAGGTGAGTAAAGGTCCAGTGACACTACCTGCCACACGGGAAAATTCACTCCAATTGGTGCCAAATTGGTAACTCATGACCACACCTGACACCACCCCCATCCCAAAAGCCACAGCAAAGATTTTGACCCAAAATTTAAATAAATCTTGATAGACCGGATCTTTGGTTTTGAGCCAACGGTATTCTAATACCGCCAAGAAACTGGCTAAGCCAATCGAAATCGCTGGAAAAATAATATGGAACGAGACAGTAAATGCAAACTGAATACGCGCCAATTCTAAAGCAGTTAGACCTAAATTCATGCTACCACCTCAAATATCGGCTGATTTTTGGCAATACGTTGCCCATCCCACAACATGTAGGAAAATTGAAAAAATGACATGTAAATTACTCAATAAAAACTTAAAAAAAAGAATTCAAGTTACAGAGCAATTGGGGGCGCACGACCTTGTGGCATGAGAAAGAGGCGTTGCAGAGCAAAATAGATCTGCTTATGATTTTGAATAAATGCCAAATAACGAACTTGAATCCGATCAATAACTTGATCAACATTTAAATTTAAAGGCAATACAGTATCTGCATGCACGGTACAATATTGGCAATGATGATTATTCAAATCATGAACATGTTCATGGTGATAAACGAGAAGTCGCTTAAAATCAAACTCATCAGATTGATCAGCATGATCATGCGTGTCGATTGGAGTAAGAAGACGATGTGTCAAAGCATGGCAAGCCGGAGCAATGTGATACTGCTCTGGCAATAACGGCTGTAAGTGTACCGCTAACTGTAATAACACTGCGGCAAACACCAGCAGTAAACCACCACGTCTTAGCATTTCTGCATCCCACCACAAACGGATAAGAAGATTGCTAAACCTTTGATATGAAATACACAAAAGTTTACATAAACCCAATATAGATTATAAAAACATATTTTAAAAGCATTTTTTGCTTTTTTATTCACCAATATGAAGATTAGTTGCTTGTGTTATTTTTAATCTGATTTTATTTGTAAAAGAATGAGGCTTGTTATATTTTAACCAAATTGGTGTGGCTTTTTAGCCTATAAAAAAAGCCTCGCGATTGCGAGGCTTTTGATTTTAAGCACCAAAGACTTTAAAACGTTCAGCGTCATCCATATAGGTTTTGTCGTTTGGCTCGCCTTCAACTGAACCAAACACCAATTGGGCACGCAGTTTCCATGTTACAGGTATATTCCACTGTGCATGAACTTGTTGATCTACAATCGGATTATAGTGCTGTAAAGATGCACCTAGGCCTTCAATGGATAGAGCCGTCCATGTAGCAAACTGCGCAATTGCAGTAGAATGTTCTGCCCAAACAGGAAAATTGTCTGCATACGATGGGAAATTGGTTTGTAAACCTGTCACCACCTCTTGATCTTCAAAAAATAAAACCGTACCAAGACCTGCTGCAAAACTATCTATTTTGGCATCAGTTTTTGCGGCACTTTCAGCATCTTTGGCATAAGCTTTTAACTGCTCTTTCACCAAATCCCAAAATTTTTCATGTTCTGCATTAAATAAAATCACTGCACGTGAAGATTGTGAGTTAAATGATGATGGGCTTTGTTTAATGGTATTTTGAATCAAATCAGTTAAGTAAGTAGGCGTTTGCTCAACATTTTTACCAATGGCATAAATACTACGTCGTTTTTCAATAAGTTGTAAAAACTGATTTGACATCTAAATTTCCTCACATGGATGGGCAGAAAGTATTTTAAGTCACAATTGTAACAAGATCATTAAGTTCAACAATTGAAGTTTTGTGATTTTAAGTGAAAAATAATGCAATTTCATGCTAAAAAAATCCTCCGCTTGGGAGGATTTTACTTGATTTAAATTTGCGCATTCAGTACCGGTTGTGGCACATAACCTTTCCAAAGATCACGTAAAGTAGGTAAATAGAATTTTTCACCCAACTCAACCAACTCTGCATCAATTAAAGTATGCATATGATGTAGTAATAAATAATCAAGTTGCATATTCGAAAGCTTTTGGTTTTTGTGTGACCATTGTTTACGTTGTTGTTGCGCGTTTTTCACCAATTGGTCAGCAAAGTTTTTATTTTTAAACTGTGCAATGGCACTCAAACGTAATTCAACCACACCCCACCCTGTCAGTAATAACTTAAAGATTTCAAAATCTTTGGTGGTGGATTCCCAAGTCATTTCTTCTAAGTCTTCACTCTCTGGTAATACAGGTAAAATTAATTCCATGACGCTTGGAAATATTTTTTTAAAATTAAGAATAAATTTAACAGGATGTTCACCCGGATAATCCTTAAATTGCACCTGTTTTCGAACATCTGTTAAATAAATAGAAAGCATTGAGATAACCTGTAAGTAAGATGCTGTTTTTATTATGTTTATTTTAATGGTTGCAAAATTGATGCAAAATAAACACAAAACAGCAGTAAAAAACGAAGTATATTTTAGCAATTATGCCATCTTATTCAATGTTTTTAAGATCTGAATGATTTTATTCAGAAAAGGCCAAAATAGCCCTTAATTAAAAGCCCTCATTTGAGGGCTTTTTTGTTTTAAGGCTTCAAAAACAACGTACGCTCAGCTGCACGACGATTCACTAAGCCATTTAAGACTTTGCCTTTAGATTTATTCCATACTAAAAATTGATCTGCTACTCCGTTGTAGTCAGCCGCATTCAATTTTTTAAGTAATGTTGAGCTTTTAAACGCAGCTTCGCCAATGTTGTAGGTTAGAGAGACGAGTGCATCAAACTGGTTTTGATTGATCGGCACAGTCACAGCATCGCTCACGCACTTTTGAAAGCGCTGCAGATCGTGATTTTTGTAAGCCTTGGCTTGTTCAACTGTGCATGTATCGCCTTTTTTAACTCGTTGACCATGTGGGTAAACCGTAGTTCCCCACCCGATCGTCCAAACGTTTGCCGGGCATAAATAAGCTTTGAGCTGCAAACTTTCAAAGCCTGCAATAAATTCGACACCTTTTGAGCTGATTGTTTTTTGCAAATCTTCAGCAATGCCAACCTCATTCAATGCACGATCCAACACATCAACTTGTGATTGAGAAAGTTTGCCTAATACGCCACGAATAAGATCAAAAATTTGTTTCTTCATTTCATGCCCCAACCAGTTGCCCGACGTTTCAACCAAGATTCAACAAATGTACTTCCTAAAATACCAAGTGCTGATGCTGCTGCAATCAGTACCAGTGGATTTACATCTGGTATTTGCAATACGATTGCCCCTGCGATCGTAGAAGTCGCTGCGCCTAAAATTGTCCGACCAATAATTAAACGCCATGTTAGCTTTTCATCGGATACAAGCAAATTTGCAAAGCCAATCAGTGCTCCGATTACAATAATAAAAAGTAAGTTTTTTTCATGTTCCTGCATAGCAGTCCCTATATTTTGGTAATAAAAAACCCGCCGTGGCGGGTGTGATTTATACTTTGATCCAGTTCGGTGCTGTTGCTTTTAAAATCACTAATCCGTTTGGACTTGATTCCGGCTGAATTACAGTAATAATGTTACCTTGCGCTGTTGGACCAAGTGCTGCCCACATCCGCACGGATGTCGGATGTTCATACATAAAATGCGCTTTTCTGCCATCCACAGTCGCAATAATTTGTGGCTTATAGTTTGTGCCCTCAGTTTTATCAGCAACAAAGTACGTTGGGGTGGTTGGGTGCCAGTCTTTTTTGAACGGCAACCCAAAAACATTCGTCAATTCTTCTGAATCATTGATGATGAATAAAGGCTGAATGATTGGATGCTTATCTTTGCCGTTTCGATAATAAACATAGACACCATTTGGAGCTCGATCAGATCCAAAGATTACACAATCAGGAAGTGCTTGAATTCCTGTGTATTGAACTTCCTCAGAACCTTGAATAAATGTCCACGTTTGTCCCAAATCATCACTGAAATAAGATGCCGTATTTGGTCTATCACCAACGGCAACCCAAATTCTATTGTAGTAAGGATCGTATGCTGCGGTGTGCGTATGAGCTGAATCAGTTAGTAGTGGTCTACCTGCAACTTCTTGCGTATACAAGTTAAAGATTAAGTTAAATGTTTCACCATAATCTGTTGATAAATAGACATGCTTTGCACCGTTAGCGCCACGCAATCCATACTCATTTGCCACTACAACATTTTGATAGACACTTAGTCCCCATGTGTTATTGATATCAGCTTGTGTAGAAAGTATTTCAAATACTTCTTTAAAAGTCGCAACACTCGGATCGTTGCGATCATAGCCAACGGTTTTATATAATTTACCTTTAATACTTTGAGCTTCATTTCTTGAGCAGTAAATTAATAGCTCACCATCTGCCAATGTCCTAATTGCTAAGATGGTTTGTGGTAAAGACACAGTGCCGACCTGAACTTTTGTAGTCCACTCATCTTTACTTTGAATCAACTGTGCACCATACGCACCATATATCACAGCACCATCTTCTGACATCCAGTACGGGCGGCGCCATGTTTGCTCAATTTCAACAAAATTAAGTGTTGGGAAAGATGGTTCATACGCTTGCTCAAAAAGAGGTCTTGTTACTGTATTTTCTTCATTGCCCTCATTGTTGCTTTCTGATTTTTGAATATAGCTAGGTTTTAAGAAAATCCCAAAATCCTCATACTGAAGTAAATTTTCACCCTTATTCATCATTATTTCATTTACATCATTTGTTCCTGAAATTCGAAAGTATTTAGCTAATGAGATAGCTGAATTTGTATATGTCGCATTACCAGCTTCATTAT